>NZ_JBEZIR010000025.1:0-86258 GCF_040651175.1 Kitasatospora sp. NPDC048540 | reverse complement strand
TGGAGAAGCTGAAGGGGCACCCGCTGTTCGCCCACATCACGCTGACCCGCTCCGAGCGTTCGCCGATCGCCGCACTGGTGACCGAGATGCTGGAGGACGTCGGCCCCTGACCCCACCGGGTGCGCCGACCGTCTGAACGGCGGGTACGAACGGTACGAAAACGCCCAGGACAAAATCAGACAATCCACCATGAAGGGGCCTGTCGCCGAGCGACAGGCCCCTTGCCTGCCATCACAACTGACGGCGCCTTGTCCATGGATCGGCAGAACTCGGCGCCCGCGAAGATTGTGAGATGCGCCACGCAACCGGGAATTGCGTAGACATGGCCCGGTGCGGCATGGTGAGGGTTCTGTCAGGCCCCGCGTACGGCAGAACCCACGGCTCGGCAACTCCGGTTGGCGGGCACAGAACTGAACACCGATGAGTCGTACGCCGCCCGATCCGTTCGCCGTTCCGAGTCTCTCGGGCCGGTGCCGGGCCAGTGCCTCCCGTGACCAGAGCAGGGGCGGAGGCCAGCGCCAAGGGGCAGATTGCGCCCGCACGGTCACGCGTGGGCGACGCTGGAAGGAAACCATGTGACTCGGATCTCGGTCCGGGGAGTCGCTGTGGCCTCAGCCACCGCGGTCACCGCTGTCGGTGCCGTCGTTGGTGCGGCCTCGGGCAGCGAGGGCAAGGCCGTCACGACGGTCGATGTCGCGAGCGCCACGCTGCTCGCCGACGTTCCCTCGGGTGCCCAGGCGCAGACCGTCAGCGACAACTTCAGCGAGCAGGCCAACGCCCAGCAGGTGTCGGCCGACGCGGCTGCCAAGAAGGCCGCCGAGGAGGCCGCGCGCCAGAAGGCCGCCGCCGACGCGCAGGCCAAGGCCGACGCCGAGAAGGCTGCCGCCAAGGCTGCCGACGACAAGCGCAAGGCAGACGAGGAGGCCGCCAACCGCGACAAGGCTCGCACCACGCTGGCCGCCGTCAGCCCCGGCTCCGTCCAGGAGATGGCGCTCCAGATCATCGGCGACGACTCGCAGTTCCAGTGCTTCAGCCAGATCGTTAAGCGCGAGAGCGGCTGGAACTACACCGCCACCAATGCCTCCTCCGGTGCCTACGGCCTGGTCCAGGCGCTGCCCGGCTCGAAGATGGCCTCGGCCGGCGCCGACTGGCGGACCAACCCCGCGACCCAGATCAAGTGGGGCCTGAACTACATGAACAGCCGCTACGGCAGCCCCTGCGGCGCCTGGTCGTTCTGGCAGTCGCACCACTGGTACTAGACACCACTGGTCCGTGGACGTCCCCGGGACCGGTCACCACTGGTCCGGGACACCACCGGTCGTGTCGTACCGAGAGCCCCCCGCCCGAGTGGCGGGGGGCTCTCGTCGTGCCGCGAGGCGGCGGGCCCGCTGTGGGTGCCGGACCGGCTGCGGGCGGGCCGCATCGCCCGGGCGGCGCTGACCAGTGCGCTCACGGGCGGTGCGGTCCTGTGCGGACGCGGGGAGCCGGAGAGGGTCCTGGTGTCTCCGGCCCCGGCCGGTCCGCCGGCAGTTGGTCCGGTGGTACCGGTCTCCTCCCCGCTCCTCGCGGGGTGAAACCAGATGGTTCGTACCTGTTCGACCCTTTTCGCCCCCGGGAGTGGCCGGTTCCTGCTGGCGGGCCCGGCAGACCGGGCGGCGGGCGGGCAGGTAGCGTCGTCCCGGACGATCGTGGCGGGCCCACGGCACGGTGACCTACCGGGGAGCAGGTAGCGGGGATGGCGCGGGACTCGAAGGCGTGGAAGGGACTGGCCAAGGCCGGTGCGGTGACCGCCGGCGTACTGGCGGCGCTCGAACGCCGCCGACGGGCGGCCGCGGCGGAGGCCGCCACCGAGGCGGCCCTGGTGGCGGCCGCCGCGCTCGGCGAACTGCGGACCGTGGAGCCGGGGCTGCACGTCCTCGCGCCGGCGGCCGGGCCGCAGCCGCAGGAGGCCGTCGGTGGGCCGGCCGCCGGACCGGTGGCCCGGGAGGGCGGCCGGGTCCCGGCGCCCCGCCCGGCCGAGGTCCGGCCGCGCGCCGCCCACCCGCGGGGCTTCCCGCCCGGCCGCCCGGCCGACCCGGTGGAGGCGGTGCCGTGGGGGCTGCGGGTGGCGGCGGAGTCGACCTGGCGGCTGCTGCTGCTCGGGGTCGCCCTGTACGTGCTCTTCCGGGTCGTCGACATGCTGCGGCTGGTCGCCTTCGCGGTGCTGGCCGCCCTGCTGATCTCCGCGCTGCTCGAGCCGACGGTCTCCTGGCTGCGGCGGCTGGGGGTGCCGCGTTCGCTGGCGGCGGCGGGCACCTTCCTCAGCGGCATCGCCGGCATCGGCCTGGTCGGCTGGTTCGTGGTGTGGCAGGTGAGCACCAACCTGGAGTCGGTCACCCGCAAGGTGCAGGCCGGTGTCAACCAGCTGCGCGACTGGCTGGTGGACGGCCCGCTGCACCTGACCCAGCAGCAGATCGAGGACTTCGCCCGGCAGATCTCCACGGCGATCGGTACCAACTCGGAGCAGATCACCTCGGCCGGCTTCACCGGTGTGACCATCGCCGTCGAGGTGCTGACCGGGGTGGTGCTGGCCGCCTTCACCACCTTCTTCCTGCTCTACGACGGCGCCCGGATCTGGGGCTGGGCGCTGCGCGGCCTGCCCAGCCGCTCCCGGTACGCGATGGCGGGGGCCGGCCCGAAGGCGTGGGCCACGCTGACGGCGTACGTGCGCGGGACCGTCTTCGTCGCCTTCATCGACGCGCTCTGCATCGGCATCGGCATCCAGCTGCTCGGGGTGCCGCTGGCGCTGCCGCTGGCCGTGATCATCTTCCTCGGGGCCTTCGTGCCGCTGGTCGGCGCGCTGGTCACCGGCACCATCGCGGTGCTGATCGCGCTGGTCACGGTGGGGCCGTTCACCGCGCTGATGGTGCTGGTGGTGCTGGTCGCGGTGCAGCAGATCGAGGGCCACATCCTGCAGCCGCTGATCCTCGGCCGGGCCGTGCGGGTGCACCCGCTGGGTGTGGTGCTCGGCGTCGCGGCGGGCTCGATCGTCGGCGGGATCGCCGGGGCGATCGTCGCGGTGCCGCTGATCGCGGTCACCAACACGGTGGTCGGGCACCTGCGCCGGCGCAACGCGGCGGGCCTGGAGGTCTTCGTGGCCCTGGAGGCCGCCCGGGAGGCGGCCGAGGCCGAGGCCGAGGCGGAGGCGGAGGCCGAGGGCGCGCCCGCCACCACCGGCTGAGCCCGGCCCGCCGAACGCCCGAGGGGCCCCGCCGTCCGGCGGGGCCCCTCGTTCTGTCCTGCGGTGTCGATCCCGCGGTGCGCTCAGAGCGCGGCCAGCACTGCCTCGGAGTCGAGGGTGGCGGCCACGGCCTGGACGACCGCGGCGATCTTCATGGAGGCCTGGATGACCTCGCGCTCGACGCCGGCCTTGCGCAGCACGGCCTCGTGCGAGTCGAGGCACTGGCCGCAGCCGTTGATCGCGGAGACCGCGAAGCACCAGAGCTCGAAGTCGGCCTTCTCGACGCCCGGGGTGCCGATGATGTTCATCCGCAGACCGGCCCGCATGCTGCTGTACTCCTTGTCGGAGAGCAGGTGCAGGGTCCGGTAGTAGACGTTGTTCATCCCCATGACGGCGGCGGCGCCCTTGGCGGCGTTGTACGCCTCCGGCTTGAGGCTCGCCTTGGCCTCGGGCTCCAGCTCGCGCAGCACCGAGGGGGAGCGGGTGGCCATCGCGCAGGCCAGCACCGTGCCCCAGAGCTGCTGGGCGGGGAGGTCGGAGTTGCCGATGACCGCGCTCAGGTTGAGCTTGAGGTCCTTGGCGTAGTCCGGGAGGGCGGCCTTCAGTTCGTCGAGGGCCATCGGTCAGCCGGCCAGCAGGGCCTGGGCGTCGAGGGTGTCCTCGCCCTTGGTCCAGTTGCAGGGGCACAGCTCGTCGGTCTGCAGGGCGTCCAGCACCCGCAGGACCTCCTTGGGGTTACGGCCGACGGAGCCGGCGGTCACCATGACGAACTGGATCTCGTTGTTCGGGTCCACGATGAAGACGGCGCGCTGGGCGGTGCCGTCCGCGGCCTCGACGCCGCAGTCCTGCATCAGCTCGTGCTTGACGTCGGCCAGCATCGGGAAGGGCAGGTCGCGCAGGTCCTTGTGGTCCTTGCGCCAGGCGTGGTGGACGAACTCCGAGTCGCCGGAGACACCCAGGATCTGGGCGTCGCGGTCGGCGAACTCCTCGTTCAGCTTGCCGAACGCGGCGATCTCGGTCGGGCAGACGAAGGTGAAGTCCATCGGCCAGAAGAAGACGATCTTCCACTTGCCCTCGTAGGACTTGTGGTTGATGTCGGCGAAGGCGCTCGCGGGGTCGAGGTCGACGCAGGCCTTGAGGTCGAACTCGGGGAACTTGTCACCGATCGTGAGCACGTTCACTTCTCCTGGTGTGAGAAATCGAGGGGTTTTCGTCCGATCTGCCTGTGATTCGACGGTTTCGGACGCGTTCCAGGGTTACACAACCGGCACTGATCAGGGAAATAGCTAGACTCGATGCATCTGATCGGAGAGAGCTATCAGTACTCATCGCCCGGCCCCCCGCACGGACCGCTCCCGCAAACCCGACCCCGGTGTGTCGATCACCACACCCCGTTCCCCGCGCACCCCCACCGTCGCCCAGCTGCGGTCCTTCCTGGCCGTGGCCGAGCACCGGCACTTCCGGGAGGCCGCCGCCGCCATCGGCGCCAGCCAGCCCGCGCTGTCCGGCGCCGTCGCCGCGCTGGAGGAGGCGCTCGGGGCCCAGCTGGTGGAGCGTACGACACGGAGAGTCATCATCACCCCGCTGGGGGAGCGCGTCGCCGGGCACGCACGCCGGGTGCTGTCCTCCCTGCACGCACTGACCGAGGAGGTCGAGGCGGCCCGCCGGCCGTTCACCGGACCGCTCCACCTCGGCGTGATCCCGACCGTCGCACCGTACCTGCTGCCCGCCGTGCTCCGGCTGGTCCGCAGCAGCCACCCCGACCTCGAACTGCACGTCCACGAGGAGCGCACCCCCTCGCTCCAGGAGGGCCTGGCCACCGGCCGGCTCGACCTGCTGCTGCTCGCGCTGCCCACCGGCGGCGCCGCCCCGACCCACGACATCCCGCTCTTCGAAGAGGACTTCGTCCTGGTCACCCCGCCCTCCCACGAGCTGGCCGGCCGCCGCGACGTGGCCCGCGACGTGCTGCTCGACCTCGACGTGCTGCTGCTGGAGGAGGGCCACTGCCTGCGCGACCAGGCACTCGACATCTGCCGCGAGATCGGCGCCGACCCCGGCGGCGGCTCCACCCGGGCGGCCGGCCTGTCCACCCTGGTCCAGCTGGTGGCCGGCGGACTCGGCGTCACCCTGCTGCCCGCCACCGCCCTGGACGTCGAGGCCGGCCGTACCGACCGGCTCGCCACCGTCCGCTTCGCCGACCCCGCCCCCGGCCGCCGGATCGGCCTCGCCACCCGGGCCGGCTCGGCCCGCTCCGCCGAGTACGACCGCTTCGCCGCCGAACTGCGCGAAGTGCTGCGGGAGCTCCCGGTGCGCATCGTGGAGTGATCCACCGGGCATACCTGGATGGGTGGTTCCAGCCTGAGGGGGTGCCGTGGACGTCTCCCGGATCAAGGTGTCCGGCCTGAAGTGCTTCAGCGGTCCGCGCGAGGTCGACCTCGACCTCGCCCGGCCGGATGGTACGGCGGCCGGCTGGACCGTCCTCGCCGGGCCGGGCGGCTCCGGCAAGACCACCCTGCTGCAGGCCGTCGCCCTGGCCCTCGGCGCCCACCCCGCGGTGGCCGCCGATCGCTGGCTGGCCGCCGGCCACCCCGGCGGAGCCGTGGAACTCAACGGCGGCGCCACCTGGCGGATCACCGGCGCCGTACCGAGGGCCGAACGCAGCGGACCGCTCTCCGCCCGCCACCGCTACTTCGGGCCGACCCGGCCCCCCGCGGCCGCCCCGATCCGCGGTGCCGCCGCCGCCCTGGTCGAGGACGGCCTGCTGCCGGACGGCTGGCGGCTCGACCCCGCACACACCGAAACGCCCTGGGTCCGCCGCGCCGGCCTCGCCCTGCCGCTCGCCGAACTCGGCGACGGCGTCGCCCGGCTGACCGCCCTGGTCACCGAACTGGCCGCCGTCACCCGCCGCACCCGCCCCGAGGACGTCGACGGCGTCCCCACCCTGCCGGTCCGCGCCACCGTGCTGATCGACGACGTCGACAGCCACCTGCACCCGGTCTGGCAGCAGCGGATCGGCACCTGGCTCACCACCCACTTCCCGCAGGTCCAGTTCATCGTGGCCACCCACAGCCCGTACGTCTGCCAGGCCGCCGACCCCGGCGCGCTGATCCGGCTGGCCGGCCCCGACGACGAACCCGCCGGCCCCCGGCTGCTCGGCGAGGACCTGCACCAGCGGGTCCTCTACGGCAGCGGCGACGACACCGCACTGTCCGAACTGTTCGGCCTCACCAGCGCCTACTCGCCCGCCGCCGAGGCCGAACGCCGGCTGCTGGTCCGCCTCGAGCGCAAGCTCTACGCGGGCGACGCCTCGGCCGCCGAACTCGCCGAGTACCGCGAACTCGGCGCCAAGCTCAACAGCTCGCTCACCGCCCGGGCCGACGAGGCCACCGCCCGCCTGCTCGGCCGGGACCGGTGATCCCGCTCCAGCGGCCGCCGCTCAGGCCCGCCCTGCTGGCCGAACTGGAGCGCCGCACCCGGGCGATCGACACCGCCGGACCCACCACCGCCACCGGCCGCGCCGCCTGGCGCAACGCCCGCCAGCCCAAGGCCCAGCTGCGCCTGATGCTCCGGCAGATGGCGCCCGGCCTCGAGCGGTGCATGTACTGCGGGGACAACCTGGGCACCGACATCGACCACTTCGAGCCGATCGCCCGGGCCCCGCTGCGCACCTTCGACTGGCAGAACCACCTGCTCGCCTGCGCCCACTGCAACAGCAACCACAAACGGGACCGCTTCCCGCTCGACCCGGTCACCGGCGCACACCTGCTGGTCGACCCCTCCCGCGAGGACCCGGCCGACCACCTGATGCTCTACCTGGAGTCCGGCGCGTACGACCCGCTCACACCCAAGGGCGAGGCGACCATCGACGTGTTCGCCCTCAACTCCCGGGCCGAACTGGTCCGCGGCCGCCGGATGATGTTCACGGTGGTGAAGGCGGTCCTGGCGGCCTGGCACCGCAGCCACCAGGCCGGCGCCCCCGCCGAGGCCGGCGAGTACCTGGACGCGCTGCGCCTGCTCAACCACGCCGACGTGCTGCGCGCCGTGCTCCGGCTGCGGCACCGGCCGGCCCTCGCCGAGGCGGTGCTGGGGCCGCAGGTGCTGCTCGCGCTGGAACAGCTGGTCAAGGTCTCACGGGAGTTCGGCTGACCCGGGATCGGGGCCGGGGCCGGAGGCGAGGCCGGTGCCGGGGTCGGGCGCGGCATCCTGCGCCGCCGCCTGCGCCGCCGTCCTCGGTGCCGGCAGGACGGAGGCTTCCGCCTGCCCGGGCTCCGGGTCGGGCCGGGGCTCCGGCGGCAGCGGTACGGTGCCCGCCGCCTGCAAGGTGTCGCGGGTGAGCAGCCAGGCCACCCCCAGCCCCGCCGCACCGGCCACCACGCACAGGTAGTCGGGGGCGCCGGCCCAGACCGCGGCCGCCGCCATCCCGACCGCCAGGCACAGGTGCGCGAGGCTGACGATCAGGATGGCGAAGGCCGCGGGCAGCAACGGGCCGCTGCTGCCCGCGGTGTGCATCTCGGCCTCGATGCTCAACCCGGAGCCCAGCCCGAGGTGGACGGCGACCTTGGCGGCGTCCGAATCGGGATGCTCGCCGTGCTCGTGCAGCCCGCCTTGGCCACCATGGTCGCCGTGCCCGCAGTGGTCGCCCGGGCCGCAGTGGTCGTGCGGGCCGCAGTGGTGGTCGTGGTGCCCGTCCTGCTCCGCGCCCGGGTGGTGGTGGGGACAGGGAGCCCCCGGCCCGCCCTGACGGTCCGTTCCGCTCCCGCCGTCCGCTGCGCCCGTTCCGTCTGCTCGGCTCACCCTGGCTCCAGTCCTCGCCGCCGCTCCACGGTTCCCATCGGTACGGCAGGACGGAACCATGACCTGCGACGCTCCGTACCGGACCGGCATGTTCCCCTTACCCGTTCCGGCGCCGGATCGTGCACCAACCGGTGGAGCAAACGCCGGGCCGGGAATCCGGACGCGGACGGGCTACGGCAGCCGCTGCTCGAACCACACGACCTTGCCGGCCCCGAGCCGGGTCGCACCCCAGCGGTCCGCGCACCGGGCCACTATCTGCAGCCCGCGGCCGCGCTCGTCCTGCGGCCCCGCCCGGCGAGGCCGCGGCAGCGCCGCGTTGTCGTCGCCGACCTCGCAGCGCAGCAGCGAGGTCCGCACCAGCCGCAGCGTCACCGGGCGGGTGGCGTGCTGGATCGCATTGGTCACCAGCTCACTGACCATCAGCTCGGTGCTCTCCGCCAGCCCCTCCAGACCCCAGCGGCGCAGCGCGTGCGAGGCGAGCCGACGGGCCCGGCTCGGCGTCTCGTGCCGCGGCTGGAGGAACCAGTACGCCACGTCCTCGGCCGGGATGCCGTCGAAGGCGGCCGCCAGCAACGCGATGTCGTCGCCGCGGTCCCCGGGCGGCAGGATCCGCAGCGCCTCCTGGCAGAGCTGCTCGGGCGTGTGCCGGTGGGTCGAGGCCAGCCGGCTGCGCAGCAGCTCCAGGCCGGTCGACAGCGGACGCCGCCGGGACTCCACCAGGCCGTCGGTGAACAGCAGCAGCGCCGAGCCGGGCGGCGCCGGCAGCTCCACCGAGGAGAAGTCGACCCCGCCGACGCCGATCGGCGCCCCCGACGGCAGGTCGAGCAGTTCGCTGCGGCCGTCCGGCTGGACCAGCACCGGCGGTACGTGGCCCGCGTTGGCCAGCACCACCCGGTTGGCGATCGGGTCGTAGACCGCGTACACGCAGGTGGCCAGGTGCTGCTCCTGGCCGAGCCGCTGCGCCTGCTCGTCCAGGTGGTACAGCACCTCGTGCGGCGGCAGGTCCAGGCCGGCCAGGGTCTGGGCGCTGGTGCGCAGCTGGCCCATGATGGCGGCCGAGGTGAGCGAGTGGCCCATCACGTCGCCGACGATCAGGGCGACCCGGTTGCCGGGCAGCGGGATCGAGTCGTACCAGTCGCCGCCGACCTGGGCGCCGCTCTCACCGGGCAGGTAGCGGTGCGCGAGGCGGACGCCGTGCGGCTGCGGCAGGTGCGCCGGCAGCATCGAGCGCTGCAACTCGTCGGCGATCTCCCACTCGCGGGAGTACCGCAGGGCGGTGTCCACCGCCAGCCCGGCCTGGGTGGCCAGATGGCCGGCGGTCGCGGTGTCGGCGGCGTCGAAGCGGGCCGGCTTGTCCTGCCGGGGCCGCCGGATCAGCAGCAGCATGCCGAGGACCGACTTGCGGCCGCGCAGCGGCAGCGCCAGCAGCGCGGTGCCGGGACGCAGCCGGCCGAGGGTGCGCCCGCCGAGCAGCTCGGCCGGCAGCGGGTGGCGCGGGCCCGCCGGGGCCGCACCGAGGACCATCGGCCCCACCGGTGCCGGGAGGGCCAGCGCCCGGGCGAGCGGGCCGCCGGGACGGACCGGACGCGGTCCGCAGCCACGGCCGAGCCGGGTGCCCTGGGTGTGGTGGATCAGCAGCGAGGTGGGGATCCCGGGGTCGCGGTCCACCTCGGGCAGCGGGTCGCGCAGCAGCACCACGGCCGCGTCCGCGAGCGCGGGCACCAGCACCCGGCCGAGGTCGCGCAGGGTGGCGGGCAGGTCGAGCGAGCTGTTGATCCGGCGGGCGGCGCCGTCCAGGTAGGCGAGCCGCTCGGCCAGCAGCAGCCGGTCCGCCGGTCCGTCCGGCCGGTCGGCCGGCCTGTCCGGCTGGTCCGGCGGGTCCTGGGGTGGTGGCGGGTGCCGCTGGACGGGGACGGCCGGCGGCTGCGCCGCGGTGGGGGTCGGATGGTCGCGCACGGGCCGCCCGTTCTGGAGGTGTCGAGGAGGAGGACTGGTCAGCTGACTCGCCGGCATCGCAGGAACAGCTGCTCCTCGGGGGGCAGGGTGGTGCTGGCCGGTGCGTACGGATGGCCGGAACCCGACTCCACCGCGAAGCCGGCCGCGGCGAGGGCCTGCGCGAGGTCCTCCCGTAGGTAGCCGCTGATCCTCAGCTCGTGGCCGAGGAAGGGGATCGGGGCGTGGTCGAGGTCCGCCTCGACCATGCCGAGTGCCAGCAGCCCGCCGGGGCGCAGCAGTTCGCGGATCCGGCCGAGCACCACCGGGATCTCGTCCTGGGGGAGCAGGATCAGCGAGAAGAACGCGGTGGCGGCGGCGAAGCCGCCCGCGCCCGCCGGGCCCAGCGCCGGTGCGGCCCAGGCCCGTCCGGCCCGCTCGGTGGCCAGGTCGTACATGTCGATCCGGTGGAACGCGGCCTGCGGTACCGCCTGCCGGGCCAGCCGCAGCATGCCGTCGGAGAGGTCGATGCCGGTCATCGCCAGTCCGCCGTCGGCCAGCTGGCGGAGCGTCGGCTCGCCGGTGCCGCAGCCGATGTCGAGCACCCGGGCGCCGGGCTCCAGCTCGTCCAGCAGCCATTCGCCGCACGCCAGCTGGCCGGATTTCGCCGGGAACACCTCGCCGTAGCGGGTTCCGATGGAGTCGAAGGCCAGTGCCTGAAGGGCGCGTTCGGCGCGGCGGCGGCAGAGCCGGGCGGCCTCCCGGGAGGCCGCGGTCGCGGAGGTCGGGCCATGGCCCTGGGCGGGGTCCGATATCTGTCCGGTCGTCACGATTCGCAAGGCACCTTTCCACCCTGGCCGCCGACCGGCCGACTGCCCCTGCCCGCGGCGGCCGTCCCACTCCCCGTGTGCACCACCCCGGTCCCGTACCGACGCGTCCACCTGCCGCGTCCACTCCTGTGGACCGGCCCGCGCGGGCCGGTCGGTGCGTGCACCGGCCTTCGAGAATATGCGTGATCACTGCGCGATGGGGTCCCTTTCCGGCCAACTCGTGCCCGAGGGGGTGAATATCGCCGCGTGGCGGAAGCACTCGGGTGTGCCCGGGGTGGTGCAGGGCCGGGCCGCACGCCGCATGGCGCGCACCGTGGCGCGGCTGACCTGCGGCGATGCGGGGGCGCCGGGCCGTTTATCGGATGTCAATCGGGACCTGGCAGAGTTCTGGTCAGCGCCGGGGAAGCGCACAGCGTTCCCGCAGCCGGGGGGCTGCGGGAACGCTCACGCTGGGGGATGCACCCGTTGGGGGACGGGTCACGGCGCGGGGGGTGCGAGGGGCTCGGTGTGCTGTTGCACGTCGATGAGGCTCTGCACGGGGAGAGCCTCCGGCACACCGAGCCGCGTGAAGATCGAGTGCGCCTCCTGAAGACAGGCCAGCCCGCGCGCAGGCTGACCCAGCTTCAGGAGGGCCTCGCCCAGCGCGGCGTCGGCCAGGCCCTGGCAGTACGCGGCATCGATCTCCTGCGCGATCAGCAACGACTCCTCGGCCGCCTCGGCCGCCTCCGGGTACAGCCCGGCACTGCTCAGACAGGCGGCCAGCCGCGCGAGCGAGTAGCCCTCCCAGATCCGGTGCTGCTGCGACCGGTACAGCTGGTGCGCCTCCCGCAGATGGCCCGCGGCCTCGGCCGGCGAACCGGTCGAGCGCAGCACCACACCGAGCTGGTACAGGGTGTCCGCGAGGCACGGCGCATTGCCGGAGAGCCGGGCCGCCTCGACGGCCGTGCACGCCGAGCGGACGGCTTCTTCGTCCCGGCCGAGCCCCAACTGCGCACGGGCGATGTTGCCGAGCAGCCTGGCCTCACCGATGGCGGCTCCGAGCCGGCGGCTGATCGCGTGCGCCTGCTCGAAGAACGGGAGCGCCTCCGCCGACCGGTCGGCCAGGCTCAGCACCACGGCCAGCAGGTTGGCGACCGAGCTGCGGAGCTGGGTGGTGTCGGCCTCGGGCAGCAGGCCCAGGCTCTCGCGCAGCGACATCTCGGCGTGCTGGAACTCGCCCGCCACGTGCTGCAGGAAGCCCTGCGCGAACCGGATCCGGGCCAGCACCGCGGTGTCCTGCTTGGAGCCGGGGTTCTCGTCGGCGCGGCGCAGTGCGACCCGGATCCGCTGCCCGTGCGTCGGATCCTCGACCAGCGTGTTGAGGACCAGCAGCAGGTCGACGGCGGGCCGTAGCAGCTCCCCGCGGTCCTGGACGGCGGCCTCCACCGCGCTCAGCACCAGGGCCACCTCGGCGCGCAGCCAGGTCTGTGCCGCCGGGCTGTCCTCGAAGGACAGCCCGTTCGAGCTGCTCTGGTGGAGCGGTTCGGGCAGGACGTCGTCGGGTTCGATGGCGTGGGCGGCGTTGCGCAAGGTGGCGAGGACGAGGTCCAGCAGCCGGACCAGCGCCGCCTGTTGGTCGGCGCTCTCGGCCAGCTCGTTCTGCCGCTGGGCGAACAGCCGCAGCAGGTCGTGGTAGCGGTAGCGGCCGGGGGTGAAGCACTCCAGCATGTTGGCCTCGACCAGGGCCTCGGCGAGCCCCTCGGCCCGCTGCTCGTCCGTGCCGAGCAGCGCGGCGACGGCGGGCAGCGGCAGATCGGGCGCGTCCACCAGGGACAGCAGCCGGAACGCCCGCGCCTCCTCGGTGCGCAGCTGCCCGTAGCCGAGGCCGATGGTGGTCTCCACCGCGAGGTTGCCCAGCTGCAGCTCGTGGAGACGACGCCGCTGGTCCGCTAACCGCCGGGCCAGGTCCGACACGCTCCACCGGGGGCGGCTGGCCAGCCGGGCGGCGGCGATCCGCACCGCGAGCGGCAGGAACCCGCAGGCGGTGACCACGGCGAGGGCGGCCTCGGGTTCGGCCGCCACCCGTCGCTCGCCGACGATCGCCGAGAACAGCGCCAGGGCCTCGCCCGGGGGCAGCTCCTCGACGTCCACCAGGTGGGCGCCGGGCAGCTCGGCCAGCCGCGACCTGCTGGTGACCAGCACCGCGCTGCCGGACACCCCGGGGATGAGCGGGGTGAGCTGCCGGGCGTCGCGGGCGTTGTCCAGCAGGATCAGCATCCGCCGGTCGGCCAGCAGGGAGCGGTAGAGCGCGGCGCGCTGCTCGATGGAGTCGGGCGTCTCGGCGGCGCCCAGCGCGTAGAGGAAGTCGCCGAGTACGGCGGCCGGGTCCGCGGGCGCCGCGCCGGCGCCGCGCAGGTCGACGTAGAGCTGGCCGTCCGGGAACTCGGTCCGCAGACCGTGGGCGACGTGGACCGCGAGGGTGGTCTTGCCGACGCCGCCGATCCCGGCCAAAGAGGTCACCACGACCGCCTGGCCGGACCCGCCGCGCAGCACCTCCTGGAGTTCGCCGACCAGTTCGGCCCGGCCGCTGAAGTCCGAGACGTCGGCGGGCAGCTGGGCCGGCGGGACGAAGACGGCGGCGTCGTCGGAGTCCGCGGGCCGGGACTCCACCAGGGTGGCCGGCATCAGCGCGGGATCGGCGGCCAGGATCCGGGACTGCATGGTGGCCAGGCTCGACCCGGGCTCGACCCCGAGCTCGTCGATCAGCAGCTTGCGGGTGTCGGCGTAGACACCGAGCGATTCGGCCTGGCGGCCGCAGCGGTAGAGGGCGAGCATCAGCAGCTCGCGCAGCCGTTCCCGGAGCGGGTGTTCGGCCGCCAGCGAGCTCAGTTCCGAGACCACCTCGGCGTGCAGGCCGACCTCCAGGGCCGCCGCGCAGCGCTCCTCCTGTGCGCCCACCTGGCGCTCGGCGAGCCGGGTGCGCTGGGACTCGGCGTATTGCCCCGGGATACCCGCCAGCGGTCGGCCGCTCCAGAGCGCGAGTGCGGAGACCAGGAGGCGGTGCGACTCACGGAACTGTCCGGCCGCCCGAGCGGCGGCGGCATCCGCGAACATAACGTCAAATATCGACAGATCGAGTGATTCAGGAGGAATCCGCAGCGCGTATCCGTCGCTCACCGAGATCAGGATCTCGGCGGGTCTGCGCACCGCGCGGTGCGGCTCGATGACGCTGCGCAGCCGGGAGACGTACGTCCGCAGCGCGGCCACCGCCTGCGGCGGGGGACGGTCGCCCCAGAGCCCGTCCACCAGTTCCTGGGTGGTCACCGGACGACCGTGGCCGAGCAGGAGCGCCACCAGGACGGCCTGCTGCTGCGGCGAACCGAGCGAGAGCGCCTGGCCGTCCCGCCACGCCTGTACCGGGCCGAGCACCTGGAAGCGCAACGCGTCGGTGTGCTGCCTCTCCTGATGCTCCATGGAGGTCCCCCGCTGGACTTGTCGTTGCCGTTCCGAAGCTGCTGCTCGCCCCGGTCGACAGTGAGGCGCCAGCCTAAAGCGAAGCGCGCAAACGTTGGAGAAGTGGACAGGCCTCAGAGTGTTTATAAGACATTTAACGGTCCCTAGGATACTGTCCGGGCGCCCTGGCCCGTGCGGCCGGGACGGCAGTATCCCCAGAGCTGAAAGGCGGTCATTTCATGGCTGACAACGAGAACACGGCCACCGCGCCGGAGATTTCCGAGCCCCACCCCGCGAACGCGCCCGCCGAGCACACTCTGCAGGCCGAGGACGCCCAGCCGCTTCTGGAGGTTCTCGACGCCCTCGGTGAGGACGAGCCGGCGGCCGAGCCGGAGCCGGCCCCGGTGGCCGTGAAGAGCAAGCCGGGCGAGGTCTTCGAACCGCTCGGCAGCATCACCAACCACCCCTGATCCGCGGGGCCGTGAGTCCGCCGGCCCCTTGCGTTTCGTCCGAAACCCGATCCCTGCCGAACGTTCGGCAGGGATCGGCTGCGGATGGGCCCGTCCACTCCGCGGAGCGGTTGTGCCCGCTACTCCGCGGAGCGACCGCGCCCGCTACTCCGCGGAGCGGACGCGCAGGCTGGTGATCAGCGGCCCGTCCGTCACCTCGGCGAAGAAGTCGTTGCCCTTGTCGTCGACCACGATGAAGGCCGGGAAGTCCTCGACCTCGATCCGCCAGACCGCCTCCATGCCGAGCTCCGGGTACTCCAGCACCTCGACCTTCTTGATGCAGTCCTGGGCGAGCCGGGCGGCCGGGCCGCCGATCGAGCCGAGGTAGAAGCCGCCGTGCTCGTGGCAGGCCTTGGTGACCTGCTTGGAGCGGTTGCCCTTGGCGAGCATCACCATCGAGCCGCCCGCCGCCTGGAACTGGTCCACGTAGGAGTCCATCCGCCCGGCCGTGGTGGGCCCGAACGAACCGGAGGCGAAGCCCTCGGGGGTCTTGGCGGGGCCGGCGTAGTACACCGGGTGGTCCTTCAGATACTGGGGCATGCCCTCGCCGCGGTCCAGCCGCTCCTTGATCTTGGCGTGGGCGATGTCGCGGGCCACCACCAGGGTGCCGCTGAGCGAGAGGCGGGTCTTCACCGGGTACTTGGCCAGCTGCGCCCGGACGTCGGCCATCGGCTGGTTCAGGTCGATCCGGACCACCTCGTCGTCGAGGTGCTCGTCGGTGGTGTCCGGCAGGTACTTGGCCGGGTCGGTCTCCAGCTGCTCCAGGAAGATCCCCTCGGCGGTGATCTTGCCCAGCGCCTGGCGGTCGGCGGAGCAGGAGACGGCCATCGCGACCGGCAGCGAGGCGCCGTGCCGCGGCAGCCGGATCACCCGGACGTCGTGGCAGAAGTACTTGCCGCCGAACTGCGCGCCGATGCCGATCTTCTGGGTCAGCTCGGTGACCTTCTGCTCCAGCTCCAGGTCGCGGAAGCCGTGCCCGGTGGCGGCGTCACCGGAGGTGGGCAGCTCGTCCAGGTAGTGCGCGGAGGCGTACTTGGCGGTCTTCAGGGCGAACTCGGCGCTGGTGCCGCCGACCACGATCGCCAGGTGGTACGGCGGGCAGGCCGCGGTGCCCAGCGAACGGATCTTCTGCTCGAGGAAGGCGAGCATCGAGTCCTCGTTGAGGATCGCCTTGGTCTCCTGGTACAGGTACGACTTGTTGGCGCTGCCGCCGCCCTTGGCCATGAACAGGAACTTGTACGCGCCGCCGTCGGTGGCGTACAGCTCGATCTGGGCCGGCAGGTTGTTGCCGGTGTTCTTCTCGTCCCACATGGTGACCGGGGCCATCTGCGAGTACCGCAGGTTCAGCTTCGTGTACGCGTCGAAGACGCCGCGCGCGATGGCCGCCTCGTCGCCGCCCTCGGTCAGCACGTTCTGGCCGCGCTTGCCCATCACGATGGCGGTGCCGGTGTCCTGGCACATCGGCAGGATGCCGCCGGCCGAGATGTTGACGTTCTTCAGCAGGTCCAGCGCCACGAACCGGTCGTTGGGGCTGGCCTCCGGGTCGTCCAGGATGCGGCGCAGCTGGGCCAGGTGGGCCGGGCGCAGGTAGTGCGAGATGTCGTGCATGGCCTCGGCGGTCAGCCGACGCAGGGCCTCCGGCTCGACCTTCAGGAAGGTGCGGCCGTCCGCCTCGAAGGTGGACACGCCCTCCGAGGTGATCTTGCGGTACGGCGTGGTGTCCGCACCGATCGGGAGCAGGTCACGGTAGGCGAACTCTGGCGTGGCGGCCATGGCGAGGTCCTCAAGTCTTTCGGCTGCGTCGACGAAGCACCCTCCAGGGTAGGCGCAGCGGCCCGGGGGCCCGAGCGAAGGTCAGCCTGCGTGACCGGAGTCACGCGGACGAATGAAACTCTCGTTCGGCACGGGGTCGACTGGCTAGTCTTTCCCCGTGGACAACTCGCCGTCGCAGGACGCCCCGGAGCACCAGCCCGTACCCATGAAGAAGGCCGAGCCGGCGCCCCCGGCCCGTGCCGAGGCGGACCCGGTCGCCGAGGCCGAACTGCGCGCCTCGGATGCCGACCGCGAGGTGGTCGCCGAGCTGCTGCGGGACGCCTATGCCGAGGGCCGGCTCTCGGTGGAGGAGCACGCCGAGCGGATCGAGGCGGCCTACAGCGCCAAGACCTTCGGCGAGCTGGCCCCGCTGACCAGGGACCTGCCCGCGCCGTCGCGGATCTCGATGGAGAAGCCGCCGCTGGGCGAGGCCGCCCGGCCGCAAGGTGCGCCGCGGCCGCCGGCCCGGACCGAGTCGCCGTCGATGGTCGCGATCTTCGGCGGGGCCAGCCGCAAGGGCCGCTGGCGGGTGGGCGGGCACCTGCGGGCGATCGCGGTGTTCGGCGGCGTGGAGATCGACCTGACCGACGCGGTCTTCGAGTCGCCGGAGGTGGTGATCGAGGTGACCGCGATCTTCGGCGGGGTGGACATCAAGGTCCCGGAGAACGTCAGCCTGCACGGCGGCGGCGTCGGGATCTTCGGCGGTTTCGACGTCAAGGAGCAGACCGCGGCCGACCCGTACGCCCCGGTGGTGCGGGTGAAAGGCGCGGCGGTGTTCGGCGGCTGCGAGGCGCGGCCGCGGCGTGGCAAGAAGCTCAAGGAGTGGGTGCGCAAGCAGCTCGACGGCTGACCGCGGCCCGCTCCCGGGAGCCGGGTGGAGCGTCAACTGCCGGGTTGGCACCGGGCGTTGCCATGAGTGCAGACCGTGGTCGGTTGCGTGCGCTGTGCATGAATCGGGCGGTGGCGGGGTAGTTCCCCTCGCACATCGTTCCTGTGAGGCTGTGATCCCGGGCGTCGGCGTGCCGACGCCGCGGCGGGGTGAGCGCGGGGCAGCCGGACAGGGGCGCGAGCCTTCCCCCCCGAGTCTTGAGCCTGGTCAGGAGTACGCCGTGCTGCATCCGATCGAGTCCACCGCCCCCGGTGCCGTCGCCGCCCGCCGCAGTCCGTCGGCCCCGGCGGGGCAGCAGCCGGGCCACCTGGACGACAATCCCTGGCACACCGGGGCGGGCTGCCGCAGTGACGAGGCGGGGCTGTTCTTCGCGCCGTCCAAGGAGCCGACCGCGGCCCGCCTCGCCCGCGAGGAGCAGGCCAAGCGGGTCTGTGCCCGCTGCCCGGTGCTGCTGGAGTGCCGGGAGCACGCGCTGGCCCAACCGGAGCCGTACGGCGTGTGGGGCGGGCTGACGGCGGCCGAGCGCCGGGTGGTGCTGAGCCGCCGGCGGCGCCGGGACGGCGAGCTGCGCGAGGCCCGGCGGGTCGGGGTGGAGCGCCGGATAGCCGGCTGAACGCGGCTGCGGCGGCCCCCCGGTGCACCGGGGAGCCGCCGCAACCGTGCGCCGGGAGCCGTCAGTTGGCCCGGTCGAAGTCGATCGCGCTGTACGCCCGCAGCTTGGAGAGCTTGTGGGTGGAGTCGATCTGGCGGATCGTGCCGCTCTTCGAGCGCATCACCAGCGAGCTGGTGGTGGCGGTCTCCTGGCGGTAGTGGACGCCGCGCAGCAGTTCGCCGTCGGTGATGCCGGTGGCGACGAAGAACACGTTCTCGCCGCTGACCAGGTCGTCGGTGGACAGCACCCGGTCCAGGTCGTGCCCGGCGTCCAGGGCCTTGCGGCGCTCGGCCTCGTCCTTGGGCCACAGCCGGCCCTGGATCACGCCGCCCATGCACTTCATGGCGCAGGCCGCGATGATGCCCTCGGGGGTGCCGCCGATGCCCATCAGCAGGTCGACGCCGGTGCCCTCGCGGGCGGCCATGATGGCGCCGGCCACGTCGCCGTCCGAGATGAACTTGATCCGGGCGCCCGCCTCGCGGATCTCCCGGACCAGGCCGTCGTGGCGCGGGCGGTCCAGGACCACCACGGTGACGTCCTCGACGGCGCTGCCCTTGGCCTTGGCGACCCGGCGGATGTTGACCGCCGCGGGGGCGGTGATGTCGACGAAGTCGGCGGCCTCGGGGCCGGCCACCAGCTTGTCCATGTAGAACACGGCGCTGGGGTCGAACATGGTGCCGCGGTCGGCGACCGCGAGCACGGCCACCGCGTTGTTCATGCCCTTGGCGGTCAGCGTGGTGCCGTCCACCGGGTCCACGGCGACGTCGCACTCGGCGCCGGTGCCGTCGCCGACCCGCTCGCCGTTGTACAGCATCGGGGCCTCGTCCTTCTCGCCCTCTCCGATGACGACCACGCCGTTCATCGAGACGGTCGAGACGAGCGTGCGCATGGCCTTCACGGCGGCGCCGTCGGCGCCGTTCTTGTCGCCGCGGCCGACCCAGCGGCCGGCCGCCATGGCGGCGGCCTCGGTGACCCGGACGAGCTCCAGCGCGAGGTTCCGGTCGGGAGCCTCGGGGGCCACCTCCAGGGCGCTGGGCAGGTTGTGCGAGTACTGCGTGGTCATCGTCGTTACCTCTCTGTACGCGACGGCCAGTGAGCGCTCGACTACTGCCTGCGTCGAACGCCGTGGTGAGGGTGGTGCGATCGTATCTGTCCCCCGGACGGGTGTCTGTGGCGCACCTCCCGCCGACCTGCGACTACGGGCGCCCGAGGGGCCGGCGGGGACCCCGGGTGACAGTGGTGCGCCCGTGATGGGTCACCATGGGTGGGTGGCAGGCAAGAGCAGCATGAGAAGCCGGCAGTCGGTGCGGGACATGGTCCTGTCGATGCTGGCGGTCGGTGGCGTGGTGGCGGTCGGCTACCTCTTCATTCCGCACGACGGGGGCGACGGCGTCCACCAGGTCGACTACCGCTCGGCGCTGGCGTCGGCGAAGCGCGCGGCGCCGTACCCGGTGCTCGGGCCGCAGGGGCTGTCCGACCGGTGGCGGGCCACCTCGGTGGAGTACCGCAAGGACAAGAGCGGCCACAACGTCTGGCACCTGGGTTTCGTGACCCCCTCCGGCGAGTACGCGGCGGTGGAGCAGAGCAACGCGGCCAAGGCCGACGTGCTGGCCGACGTGGTCCCCGGCGGCGCCGCCGACGGCAGTGCCCCGGTGGCGGGCCAGGACTGGGAGCGGTACCAGGGCACCCACTACCGCGGCCTCACCCGGCAGGACGGCACCGCGACCACGGTGGTCACCGGCAGTGCCTCGTACGACGAGCTGGCGCAGCTCGCCCAGGCGCTGAAGTAGCCGGGCCGGGCGCCCGGGTGAACGCGCGAAGGGCCCCCGGGGGAACCGGGGGCCCTTCGTCGTACCGCCGCTGCCCGCGGCGGCGGCCGGGTCAGACGGTGGTGACGACGTCCTCGTAGGCCAGGCGCGGGCCGCGCGGGTACCAGGCGTCCTCGCCCGGCTTGCCGATGTTGATCACGGTGACGACCGAGTGCTCGCCGTCCGCGAAGAACTCCTTGTTGATGCCCGCGGCGTCGTAGCCGAGCATCGGGCCGGCGGCCAGGCCGGCGGCGCGCACGCCGATGATGAAGTACGCGGCCTGCAGGGTGGCGTTCATCGCGGCGGAGGCCTCACGGGCCGGGCGCTCGGCGAAGACGACGTCCTTGGCCTGCGGGAAGTGCGGGAACAGGGCCGGCAGCTCGTGGTGGAACTCGTTGTCCGCGGCCAGGATCGCGACCAGCGGGGCGCTGGCGGTCTTGGCCTTGTTGCCGTCCGACATCAGGTTGACCAGGCGCTCGCGGGCCTCGGGGGAGCGGACCAGGGTGATCCGCAGCGGCTGCTGGTTCATCGCGGTCGGCGCGAACTTGACCAGGTCGTAGATGGCCTGGATCTGCTCGTCGCTCACCGGCTCGTCGGTGAAGGTGTTGGCGGTGCGGGCCTCGCGGAAGAGCAGGTCCTGGGCGGCGGCGTCGAGAGCCAGGGTCATGTCTGGTCCTACCTTGATCACAGGGGTTCGGGGAAGCGGCCCGACGCGGTGCGCCGTGCGGTAGTCCCCAACAGTCTGTGAATGTTAAACAATTCCATCCGCCCGATGTGACATCCGTCACCTGCCGGCGTTACTGCCCGGCGTCACTCCCCGTCCTCGGGGCCCTCCTCGACCGCCAGCGCCGCGTCCAGCCGGGCCCGCGCGCCGTCCAGCCAGCGCTGGCAGACCTTGGCCAGCTGCTCGCCGCGCTCCCACAGCGCCAGCGACTCCTCCAGCGGGATGCCGCCGCTCTCCAGCCTGCGCACCACGTCCAGCAGCGCGTCCCGGGCCTGCTCGTACCCCAGGCCGTCGTCGGCGCCGGCCGCGTCCGCATCCGGCGCCCGGCCGTCCGCCGGCCGATCCGCCCGCCGGTCCGCCTGCTGGTCTGCTGCCCGCTGATCTGCCATGGCGCCAGCGTAGGGGTTCGCGCCGACAATCCGGAGCCGTCAGCCCCCGTCGGCCGTGACCTCGAAGCCGCCGCCCGCCACCCGGGCGTGCAGCCGCTCCGCCGCCGTGACCTGCGCCGGATCGGTCACCACCGTCCCGTCCGCCCGCTGCAGCACCGCGTACCCGCGCTCCAGCGTCGCCAGCGGAGACAGCGCCACCACCCGGGCCAGCGTGTGCCCGAGATCCGTCTCGGCGTGGTCCAGCCGGTGACCCAGCACCCGCCGGGCCCGCTCCACCAGCGCCGTCACCTCCGCCGCCGGGCCCTCCACCAGCCGGTGCGGCGCGGCCAGCACCGGCCGGCTGCGCACCCCCTCCAGCCCTGCCTGCTCGCGCTCCACCCGCCCGGTGATGTACCGGCGGGCGCGGTCGCGCAGCTGGTGCACCCGGGCCAGTTCCTCGCCCACGTCCGGCACCACCCGCTTGGCGGCGTCGGTAGGGGTGGCGGCCCGCAGGTCCGCCACGAAGTCCAGCAGCGGCTGGTCCGGCTCGTGCCCGATCGCGCTGACCACCGGCGTACGGGCGGCCGCCACGGTACGGATCAGCTCCTCGTCCGAGAACGGCAGCAGGTCCTCGACGCTGCCGCCGCCGCGGGCCACGATGATCACGTCCACCTCGGGCAGCGCGTCCAGCTCCCGGACCGCCGCCGCCACCTGCCCCGCCGCACTGGGTCCCTGCACCAGGACGTTGCGCACCTCGAACCGGACCGCCGGCCAGCGCCGCCGGGCCACCTCCAGCACGTCCCGCTCGGCGGCCGAACCGCGGCCGGTGACCAGCCCGATCCGGTGCGGCAGGAACGGCAGCGCCCGCTTGCGCTCCGCCGCGAACAGCCCCTCGCCGGCCAGCCGCTTCTTCAACTGCTCCAGCCGCGCCAGCAGTTCGCCCAGCCCGACCAGCCGGATCTCGGACGCCCGCAGCGACAGCGAGCCGCGCGCGGTGTACCACTCCGCCTTGGCGTGCACCAGGACCCGCGAGCCCTCCTGCACCACCTCGGCCACCCGCTCGAAGACCGACCGGAAGCAGGTGACGGTCAGTGAGACGTCCCGGTCCGGGTCGCGCAGTGTCAGGAACACCATCCCCGCGCCGGGCCGCCGGTTCAGCTGCGCGATCTGCCCCTCGACCCACACCTCGCCCAGCCGGTCGATCCAGCCGCCGATCAGCGCGGAAACCTTGCCGACCGGGATCGGCGCCTCGGGAGAGCTGGAGTTGGTCATGCCCACGAGGCTAGCGCCGCCGCCCGACAGCCCGCTGACCCCGCCGCCCGCCCCGGCCTCCCTGCACCCCCAGCACCACCAGCCCCGCCACCAGCCACACCGCCCCCACCACCTGCGCCGCGTGCGACGCCTCCACGAGCACCGCCACCAGCACCGCGATCCCCAGCACCGGCACCACCAGGTGCCGCAGCCACTCCCGCGACCGCCGCCGCACCACGTACCACCCGATCACCGACGCGTGCAGCAGCACGAACGCCGTCAGCGCGCCGACGTTCACCACCGACGCCAGCCGGTCCAGACCGTCGTCCCGGCGGGCCGCCCACACCGCCGCCACCAGGGTGATCACCGCCGCGGTCAGCAGCGCCCGCTGCGGCACCCCCGACCGGCCGTCCACCACCCCGAGCACCCGCGGCAGCCGCCCCTCCCGCGCCATCGCGAACACCAGCCGCCCGGCCGCGGCCTGCCCGGCCAGCGCCGCGAACGCCGCACCGACCGCCTTGGAGACCGCCACCAGGGTGTGCAGCCAGTGCCCGATCGCCGAGTCCACCGTGTCGTAGAAGGCCGAACCCTGCGCGGCCGGGTCGGCCGCCAGCTCCTGCGGGCTCACCGGCTCCAGCAGCGCCGCCAGGTAGGTCTGCACCACGAACAGCAGTCCGGCCAGCGCCAGGCACCACAGCACGGCCTTCGCGACCGCTGCCGAAGCCCCCACCGCCTCCTCCACGAACGAGGCGATCGCGTCGAACCCCAGGTACGACAGCACGGCCACCGACACCGCCGAGACCACCGCCGACCAGGAGAAACCGCCCACCGCGGTCAGCGGCGACCACCAGTCGCGGGCCGCGCCGTGCCGGACCAGCTCCACCGTCGCCGCCACCGTGAACACCGCCAGCACCGCGACCTCCAGCGCCAGCACCGCGAAGCCCACCGTGGCCGCCGTCCGCACCCCGGCCAGGTTGAGCACCGTGGTGACCAGCACCGCCAGCGCCGTCCACACCCACCGGGACACGCCCGGCACCAGCGAGTTCAGCGCGATCCCGGAGAACAGGTACGCGACCGCCGGGATCAGCAGGTAGTCCAGCATCGCCATCCACCCGGCGACGAACCCCGGCGCCTCGCCCAGCCCGGCCCGCGCGTACGCGAACACCGACCCCGCCCGCGGCACCGCCCGCACCATCTCGGCGTACGACAGCGCGGTGAACCCCATCGCCACCGTCGCCGCCAGGTACACCGCCGCGACCGCACCGTGGCTCTTGGCGTCCAGCACCCCGAACACGCCGACTGGGGCCATCGGGGCGATGAACAGCAGCCCGTAGACCATCAGGTCCCGCACGCCGAGGGTGCGCCGCAGACCGTCCGACCCGCCCGACCCGACTTCCTCGCTCACCCCGCCCATTTGATCACCTACGCCGATCGGTTCCGCCGCTTCGCGTCCGAGCGGCGACACGCGTCGGCCCGCCCCGCCGCCGCCCGTACGATGGAGCCATGTCCACCACTGCTCAGCGCCGTGTCCTGCTCGCCGCCCCCCGGGGCTACTGCGCGGGCGTCGACCGCGCCGTGATCGCCGTGGAGAAGGCCCTGGAGCAGTACGGGGCACCGATCTACGTCCGCAAGCAGATCGTCCACAACAAGTACGTCGTGCAGACCCTGGAGAAGCGCGGCGCGATCTTCGTCGACGAGACCCAGGAGGTCCCGGAGGGCTCGATCGTGGTCTTCTCGGCCCACGGCGTCGCCCCGGCCGTCCACGACGAGGCCAGGGCCGGCAAGCTCGCCACCATCGACGCCACCTGCCCGCTGGTGACCAAGGTGCACAAGGAGGCCGTGCGCTTCGCCGACGAGGACTACGACATCCTGCTGGTCGGCCACGAGGGCCACGAAGAGGTCATCGGCACCATGGGCGAGGCCCCGGACCGGATCCACCTGGTGGACGGTGCCGAGGACGTCGCCAACGTGCAGGTCCGCGACGAGTCCAAGGTGGTCTGGCTGTCCCAGACCACCCTGTCGGTCGACGAGACCATGGCCACCGTCGGCGAGCTGAAGAAGCGCTTCCCGCTGCTGGTGAGCCCGCCCAGCGACGACATCTGCTACGCCACCCAGAACCGCCAGGTCGCCGTCAAGCAGATGGCACCCGAGACGGACCTGCTGATCGTGGTCGGCTCCAAGAACTCCTCCAACTCCGTCCGGCTGGTCGAGGTCGGCCTGGAGTACGGCGCCAAGGCCGCGTACCTGGTCGACTTCGCCGACGAGATCGACGAGGCCTGGCTGGAGGGCGTCACCACGGTCGGCCTGACCAGCGGCGCCTCGGTGCCGGAGATCCTGGTCGACGGCGTGCTCGCCTTCCTGGCCGAGCGCGGCTACGCCGACGTGGAGACCGTCAAGACGGCCGAGGAGCACCTGATCTTCTCGCTGCCCAAGGAGCTCCGCCGCGACCTGCGCGCCGAGGCCGCCGGCCGGCTCTGAGCCTTCCCGGCCTCGCTCGGTCTCTCCCGGCTTCTTCCAGCCTGCCCAGCCTTCCCGCCGCGCCCGGGGCCCCACGGGGTCCCGGGCGCGGTGCTGTCCTGCCGCCGGGCCGGTGCCGGGGCCGGTGCCGTACCGGCGTCGTACCGGCGCGCCCGGGGTATCAGCAGGCGGGGGCGGTCCTGCGCCCGTACTTTTGTGCACAGGCTGTGGAAAACGGAGGGTGGCTGCGGCATGACGACGGTCTTCGGTGTGGACATCGGCGGCTCCGGCATCAAAGGCGCGCCGGTCGACCTGGAACGCGGTGCGCTGGCCCAGGAGAGACACAAGGTGCTGACGCCCCACCCGGCCTCCCCGGAGTCGGTGGTGGCGGCGGTCGCCGAGGTGGTCGGACACTTCGGCCACCAGGGCCCGGTCGGGCTGACCTTCCCGGGCGTGGTGGTCGGCGGGCAGACCCGGACGGCCGCCAATGTGGACAAGCGCTGGATCGGCGAGGACGCCGCCGGCCTCTTCTCGGACGCCCTCGGCCTGCCGGCCACCGTGCTCAACGACGCCGACGCCGCCGGCCTCGCCGAGCTCACCTACGGGGCCGGGCACGGGCGCGGTGGGGTCGTCCTGGTGCTCACCTTCGGTACCGGCATCGGCAGCGCGCTCTTCGTGGACGGCGCCCTGGTGCCCAACACCGAGCTCGGCCACCTGGAGCTGCGCGGCAAGGACGCCGAGCACCGGGCGGCCTCGGCGGCACGGGAGCGGCACGACCTCAGCTGGCCGCAGTGGGCCGAGCGGGTGGACGAGTACCTTGGCATGGTCGAGCGGCTGTTCTCACCGGAGCTGATCATCATCGGCGGCGGGGTGAGCCGCAAGCACGAGAAGTTCCTCCCGCTGCTCACCCGGCGCGAGGCCGAGGTGGTCCCGGCCGAGCTGCGCAACGACGCGGGCATCGTCGGCGCGGCGATGGCCGCCGCCAAATCCGGCTGAGCAGCGGGCCGGGGCGTCGTCGGCCGGAGCCGGGGCGTCGTAGGCCGTGAGGCCGGGGGCTGCGGGCTGCGGGCCGGGGGGCGGGGGCTGCGGGCCACGGGCCGACAGGCCGTCACCGGCTCCGGCGGATCCGGCGCTGGGCGAGGAAACGGGCACCGACGATCAGTACGGCCAGCCCGGTGCCGGCGAACAGCCACCCGGCCCGCAGGGCCAGCCCGGCGGCCAGCGACACCACGTGCCCGGTGATCCCGTGCGCCGGGTCCGGCTGGCAGAGCACCAGGGCGGCCGCGAACGCGATCGGACCGCTGATCGGCGCCGCCGGCAGGTCCGACAGCCGTACCCGCACCGCCAGCTGGAAGCAGATCGCCAGGTAGCCGAGCCCGAACAGCACCCCGAGGCCGCCGAACAGCAGCCGGTCCACCAGCGCCACCGCCAACGTGGCCAGCACGGCGACCACCCCGGTGCCGACCGCGGTCAGCCGGGTCGGCCGGCCGCCGCGCCGCCGCGGGGCGGTGGGCAGCCGCAGCGGCAGCCGCAGCCGCAGCCGGATCCGGGGCGCGGTACGGGGGCGGGGGCCGGAGGCGGTCCGCAGCCGGGAGTCGGGGGGCGTGGCGGGCCCCGGTACGGCGGCCTCGGCGGCGGCCGGGGTCGGCGGCCGCCGTCTCGGCCCTGGCGGCTGGGTACGGATGCTCTGCTCCACCCGACCAACGTACGGTCCGATCATCGCCACACTGTGTAATGCCCGCGGATTGCTTCCCCCGTGTCCGGAAGGGGACTAGGGTCTCCGGCCGGGAAAGGGAGGCAGGCATTGGGGACCGGCACTGGGGACTTCACGTTCGAGCGGCTGCACCACGTCCAGCTGGATGTGCCGCGGGGCTCCGAGGAGCGCTGCCGGGAGTTCTGGGCGGGCGTGCTCGGGATGACCGAGCTGGCCAAGCCGCCGGTGCTGGCGGCCCGTGGCGGCTGCTGGTTCCGGGGCGGCGGGGTCGAGGTGCACCTCGGCGCGGTCGACGCCCACCTGCCGTCGCCCAAGGCGCACCCCGGCATCCTGGTCGGCTCGCTGGACGCGCTGGCGGCCCGGCTGGCGGAGCACGGCAGCCCGGTGCTGTGGGACACCGGCCTCCCCGGGGACCGCCGCTTCCACTCGGCGGACCCGTTCGGCAACCGGCTGGAGTTCCTGGAGCGGATCCCGGAGCGGATCCCGGAGCCCGACCGGTCCGCGTGACGGCGCCCCGTAGACTGGGGGATCGGCCCGGACCGGTGCCGTTCCACCTCCCTCCAAGCCCACGGGACATCGCTACATGTCGCTCACGATCGGAATCGTCGGTCTGCCGAATGTCGGCAAGTCGACCCTGTTCAACGCCCTGACCAAGAACGACGTGCTGGCGGCCAACTACCCGTTCGCCACCATCGAGCCCAACGTCGGCGTGGTCGGCGTCCCGGACTCCCGGCTGGCCAAGCTCGCCGAGATCTTCGGCTCGCAGCGCATCCTGCCGGCGACGGTGGACTTCGTGGACATCGCCGGCATCGTGCGCGGCGCGTCGGTCGGCGAGGGGCTGGGGAACAAGTTCCTCGCCAACATCCGCGAGTCGGACGCGATCTGCCAGGTCATCCGGGCCTTCGTCGACCCCGACGTGGTGCACGTGGACGGCAAGGTCTCGCCCAAGGACGACATCGAGACCATCAACACCGAGCTGATCCTCGCCGACCTGCAGTCGATCGAGAAGGTGCTGCCCCGCCTGCAGAAGGAGGCCCGCCTGAAGAAGGAGTCGGCGGCCACCCTGGCGGCGGCCGAGGCGGCCCAGAAGGTCCTGGAGTCCGGCAAGACGCTCTTCGAGGTCGGCTTCGACGCCTCCTCCGTGCGCGAGCTGCACCTGCTCACCACCAAGCCGTTCCTCTACGTCTTCAACGTCGACGAGGACGAGCTGACCGACGAGGCCTTCAAGGACGAGCAGCGCGCGCTGGTCGCCCCGGCCGAGGCGATCTTCCTCAACGCGAAGATCGAGTCCGAGCTGATCGGCATGGACGAGGACGAGGCGCTGGAGCTCCTCCAGTCCATGGGCCAGGAGGAGACCGGCATGGCCACCCTCGGCCGCGTCGGCTACGAGACCCTCGGCCTCCAGAGCTACCTCACCGCCGGCCCCAAGGAGACCCGGGCCTGGACCATCAAGAAGGGTGCCACCGCCCCCGAGGCCGCCGGAGTCATCCACACCGACTTCCAGAAGGGCTTCATCAAGGCGGAGGTCATCTCCTTCGACGACCTGGTCGAGACCGGCTCCATCGCCGAGGCCCGCGCCAAGGGCAAGGCCCGCATCGAGGGCAAGGAGTACGTCATGCAGGACGGCGACGTGGTGGAGTTCCGCTTCAACGTCTAGTCGAAGCGTCGCCCGCACAGACCGTAAGGGGTCGGACTCCGTCGAGTCCGGCCCCTTCGTGGTCGCCGCGCCGGATGGTCGCCGGATGTTCGGACGCGGGGTCAGCGGCGGTCAGGTCTCGTAACGGTGGATCGATGCCCCGCGTGAACGGCCCGGACCACCAGCTCGCCGTTGTCGACCGTGTGGACGACGCGGTAGTCACCGACCCGCAGGCGGCGACGTTCGGGCTGGGACACGAGCGCGGGGGTGTCGAAGCCGAGAGGGGCCGCCTCCGGCCCGGTCAGCCTGGCGAGGATGCGCAGCGCCGTCTCGCGAGGGATCTTCCGGAGTTCGGCCCTTCGCCTTGGGGTGAAAGACGGGTTCGGTACTCACTCGCCGCGTACGGCAGCGGCCCCCGGCCGGGCCGCCGAATGCCGTGGCCGACGGTCTTCGGCAACCCGCTGTACCCGTGGCGGGCGTCAGGTCAGTTCTCGTAGTGGTAGCGGCACTGGGCGATCAGGATCGAGTCGTCGGTGACCTTGTAGATCAAGCGGTGCTCGTCGTTGATCCGGCGCGACCAGTAGCCCTGGAAGCCGTGCTTGAGCGGTTCGGGCTTTCCGATGCCTTCATTGCCGGTGCGGGCGACGTCGGCGATGAGTGCGTTGATGCGCCTGAGGATCTTTCGGTCCTGGAGCTGCCACCAGAGGTAGTCCTCCCAGGCGCGTGAGGCAAAGATGATCTTCACTCGGGGTCCGCCAGCTCCCGGACGGTGCCGCCGCCGGACTCCAGCTCCTCGATCGAGGCCAGTAGACGGCGTGCGTTCGCCGGGCTGCGCAGCAGGTAGGCCGTCTCTTTGAGGGACTGGTAGTCCTCCAGCGAGACGATCACCACTGGCTCGTGCCCGGCGCGGGTGATGACTATCTCCTCGCGGTCATCCGTGACCGCATTGAGCACCTCGGCGTAGCGCGCCCGGGACTCCGAGTAGGTCATCGTCTTCATGGCTCAGCTCCTCCGATAGGTACAGGAAATTGTACGCCGATCTCCGGCCCGGTGAGAAGGTTGCGAGCGTGTCTGCGTCGGCCCGGGGTGGTCCCGTCGTCGGGCGGGTCCGTCCGGGGTGACCCTGACGTCGTGTCATGGACTGGTCCGGGTTGGTTCGGGGGCGGTCCCCGATGGCTCGGCGGTGGGGTGCCGGCAGGGTGGGTGGTGGGGCCGGGACGGCCGGCCCGGAGGTACCGGAATCGGGGGAACGCAGGCATGAACTCGAAGGTGAACCGCACCCGTTGGTCGACGATCGCCGCCGCCGGCGCGCTGCTCGTGGCGCTCACCGCGGGGGTGGCCGCACCGGCCCTGGCGGCCGAGCCCGCCGGAACGGGCGCGGTGGCTGCCGCGACCGCGGACGGACAGGGGACGCGGGCGAAACTGCCGCCGCTGGACCGGGCGGCGATCCGGCGGGCGGTGCCCGCGCTGCCGAACGCCGATCTGACCGGCGCGCTGCTGCGGGTGACCGGCAGCGCCGGGCAGTACAGCACCAGTTGGGGCGAGGGTGACCTGGTGACCGGCCGCCCGGTCGACGTCGACGGGCGGTTCCGGATCGGCAGCATCTCCAAGGTATTCACGGCCGCCGTGGTGCTCCAGCTGGCGGCCGAGCACCGCATCGACCTGGACGCCCCCGTACAGGGCTACCTGCCGGGTGTCCTGCCCGCCGGCCTGGCGCCGGTCACGGTGGGGCAGTTGCTGAACCACACCAGCGGGCTGCCGAACGGCACCGGCGACGGCTGGGGCGACGGCTCCAACGCCTGGTTCGCCGAGCACCGGTTCCAGAGCCTCACCCCGCAGCAGGTGGTCGGCTCGATGGCGGGCCAGTCGATGAGCTTCGAGCCGGGCACCGCGCAGCAGTACAACGGCATGAACACCTTCGTGGCCGGCCTGCTGATCGAGAAGGTCACCGGCCACAGTTACGCGCACGAGGTGCGCAGCCGGATCATCCGCCCGCTGGGCCTGCGCGACACCGACGTCCCCGCCGCGGACGATCCGCTCCTCGCCCGCCCGTCCGCCCGGGCCTACCTGAGCGTGCCGGACGGCAGCGGCGGCACCCGGCGGGTGGACGTCACCGAGCAGAGCCCGTTCCCGTGGGCGGAGGGCGGGCTGATCTCCAGCGCGCCCGACCTGGACCGCTTCGTGACGGCGCTGTTCCGGGGCCGGCTGCTGCCCGCCGCGCAGCAGCGGCTGCTGTTCACCGTCCCGGACGTGCCCAACCGCAGCAGCAGCCACTGCGCGGCCGGTCCCGACGCCGGGCGGGCCTGCATGAGCATGGGGCTGGAGCACACGGTGCTCAACGGCGTCGACCTGTGGGGCAAGACCGGCACCCGCCCCGGCTACACCAGCGGGGTGTTCGCCACCCGCGACCTGGCCCGCACGATCGTCTACTCGTTCAACCCCACCGATGTCGGCGGCGCGGACATGAAGTACGTGCTGGGGCTCGCCAACGCCGTTCTCCCGCCCGCGACGCCCTGACACCCGCAGGGGCGCCCGTACACCTGCGGGGCCGCCCTGACACCCGCAGGGTCACCGGGTCGCCAGGCGCCCCGTCAGCCGAGCAGCAGCAGGATCCCGCCGTCCCCGTCCGCCCGGACGGTGACGGCGGTCAGGTCGGCGACGTGCGCGGTCGGCCGGTGGGCCGCGGCCCGCGGGCCGACGCCCACCACGCGCATGCCGGCCGCGCGGCCGGCCGCCACCCCGGCCTCGGAGTCCTCGAAGACGATGCAGTCGGCCGGGTCGACGCCGAGTTCGGCGGCGGCCTTCAGGAAGCCCTCGGGGTCGGGCTTGCTGGCGCCGACCGACTCGGCGGTGACCAGCAGCGCGGGCAGCGGCAGCCCGGCCGCGCCCATCCGGACCCGGGCGAGTGCCTCGTCGGCGGAGGTGACCAGGGCGTGCGGGAGGCCGGCCACCGCGGCCATGAAGGACTCCGCGCCGGGGACCGGGATCACGCCGTCGACGTCGGCGGTCTCCTCGGCGAGCATCTGCCGGTTCTCCGCCAGGTTTGCCTCCATCGGGCGGTCGGGCAGCAGGATGGCCATGCTGAGGTGGCCCTGGCGGCCGTGCACCACCTTCATCGCGGCGTCCCCGTCCAGCCCGTGCCGGGCGGCCCAGCGGCGCCAGCAGCGTTCGACCACCGTGTCGGAGTTGACCAGGGTGCCGTCCATGTCGAGCAGCAGCGCCCGGGCGGGCAGCGTCGTGGGGCGGCCCGCGGCGGCGGTCGGGGCCGTGGTGGTCGAGGCGGTGGCGGCCGGGGCCGTGGCCGGCGGGGTGGTGGCGGACATCCGGGTACCTCCAGGGAGCGAGTTTGTTCTCCCAGGATACAAACTCATCGCCCCAGCAGGTGCGCGTTGACCTCCCGGGCCGCCTGCGCCAGCTCGGGCAGCTCGACGACCTCGACCCCGGCGGCGGTGAGCAGCGCCGTGCCCTGGCAGGCCGTCACGAACAGGTCGGGCTCGCGCCAGGCCACCACCACCCGCGGGACCCCGGCCGCGATGATCCGCTGCGCGCAGGTGAGCGGCCGGGAGGCGCGCTGCCCGCAGGGCTCCAGCGAGCTGTACACGGTCGCGCCGCGCAGACGCGGGTCGCCGGCCGGCAGCTTGGCGAGCGCGGCCTCCTCGGCGTGGTCGTTCGGGTCGCTCTCCCGGCTCCAGCCCTCGCTGAGCAGCTCGCCGTCGGCGCCGACGATCACCGCGCCGACCGAGAACGCGGTCGTGGACGGCGGGCAGTTGCGGGACAGTTCGACGGCGCGCGTCAGCCACTGCAGCTCGCTGGTCACGGGGTGGGCTCCTTCGGGGCGTACCTGAGCAGGACGACGTCCCCCACCGTACGTGCCTCCAGCAGCCGCATCCGCCGCCCGGGTCCGCCCGGGAAGTCGGCGGTGCCGAGGAAGCGCGGCGCGTCCGCCTGGCCGACCAGCAGCGGGGCGAGCGCCAACTGGAGCTCGTCGGCCAGCCCCTCGGCCAGGAACTGGGTGTGCACGCTGCCGCCGCCCTCGACCATCAGCCGCTCGACGCCGCGCGCGCCGAGGTCGTCCAGTACGGCTCCCAGCCCGACCTGCGGGCCCGCCGCCACCACGTCCGCCAGTCCCGCCAGCGCGGCCCGCAGCCGGGGGGCGGCGGCGTCGGTGGTGTACGCGACCTTGGCGCCGCCGGTGTGCCAGAAGTTCAGCCCGGCCGGCAGGTCGCCGCTCGCGCTCAGCGTGACCTTCAGTGGGTAGGCGCTGCGGCCGGCCGCCGCCCGGGCCGCCCGGCGGGCGGGGGAGTTGACCAGCAGCCGGGGGTTGTCGCGGCGCAGGGTGTTGCCGCCGACCAGGATCGCGTCGCAGCCGGCCCGCAGCTGGTCGACCCGGTCGAAGTCCTCGGCGTTGGAGAGCAGCAGCCGCTCGGGGCCGGCGTCGTCGAGGCGGCCGTCGACCGAGACGGCGGCGCTCAGCAGGACGTACGGGCGTGCGGCGGCGGCCATGGACCGGTCCGATCTGTCGGTGCGGGCTGGTGGTTCACCCCCACGCTACGGCTCGCGCTCCACACCGCGGTTCACCCCCCGCTCCGCGCTCCACGCCACCGCTGGCGGTGAGCTGTTCGCCGAACCACCGGCCGTTGTATCTCCGCCGTTCGCCCGCCGCCCCCACCCTGGTCCGGTCCTCGCATCCCCCGTCCGTCGAAGGGCCATCAGGTGTCCCGTCCCAGCTCGCTCGGTCTCGCCGCGGCAGCACTCGTGCTCGCCGCCGTACCCGCGCTCGCCGCTCCCGCCACCGCGGCGAGCTACGGCACCCCCACCATCTCCCTGTCGGCGGCCTACCTGTCCGGCGCCGTGGGCGCCACCGGCGACCCGACGGTCACCGTGACGGTCGCGCAGAGCGGCGCGGACGTCTCCGCGCTCACCGTCGCCGCGTCGGCCACCAGCAGGTCCTCGGTGGCGAAGACCACCGACGTGTCGGTGACCGGCACCACCGGCAGCCGCACCCTGACGGTGGCCGCGCGCGGGGTCGGCTACACCGACCTGACGGTCAAGGTCACCGGTCTCGGTGGCAAGACCGCCACCAAGACGCTGCACTACGCGGCCTCCGCCGCCGTCCAGCACTCGGCGGACGCCCGCTACCTGACCGGCTCCAGCGACGCCTCGGCGGCGGTGGACGCGGGCGGCGGCTACATCGTGGTCGCCGACGACGAGTCCAACGTGCTGCGGCTGTACGACCGCAACGCCTCCGGCGCGCCGGTGCGCACCTGGGACTTCTCCTCGTCGCTCGGCGTCTCCAAGGAGATCGACATCGAGGCGGCCACCCGGGTCGGCAACACGATCTACTGGCTGGGTTCGCTGGGCAACAACAAGGACGGCGAGATCAAGGCCGACCGGGCCACCCTGTTCACCACCACGGTGACCGGCTCCGGCGCCGCCACCCAGCTGGCGCTCGGCGGCTCGTACAAGGGGCTGCGGGCCGACCTGATCGCCTGGGACAAGGTCAACGGCAACCGGTTCGGCTTCGCGGCCGGCTCCGCCGCGGGCGAGATCCCCAAGCAGATCGACGGTTTCAACGTGGAGGGCCTGGAGTTCGCGCCGGGCTCCACCACCACCGCCTACGTGGGCTTCCGGGCGCCGCTGGTGCCGCCGGCGGCCGGCGGCAAGGCGCTGCTGGTGCCGGTCACCAACTTCGACAGGCTGGCCGGCGGCTCGGTGCACGCCACCTTCGGCACCCCGGTCACGCTGGACCTCGGCGGCCTGTCGGTCCGTGACATCCGCAAGAACGCGGCCGGCCAGTACCTGATCGTGGCGGGCTCCTGGGCCGCCGACGACAACTCCGACCCGTACGCGCTCTACCGCTGGACCGGGCAGCCCTCGGACGCCCCGGTCAAGGTGCTCGACCTGCCGACCAGCGACGCGGGCGGCTGGGAGGCCGTGGTCGACGTCCCGGACCTGTCGGTGCCCGGTGCCCGTGCCCAGCTGATCACCGACGACGGCTCGGCGGACCTCTACGGCGACGGCACCGAGGCCAAGGACCTGACCCACCCGGAGTGGAAGAAGTCCCGCACCACCTGGTTCACCATCGGCTGACGCCACGACCGCCACGAGCGCCCCGGCGCGCCCGCTGCCGCCCCCGCCGGATCAGACCGGCCGGGGCGGCAGCGGCATGGGCAGCGCGGGCAGCCCGTCGAGGCTGGTGCCGACGTACGGCTTGCCCTCGCAGTAGGCGCGGAACTCCTCGTCGCTCTTGCGGCCGAAGTGCTGGGCGTGCAACTCCCGGTCGCTGCGGTAGTCCAGGTACGGGACGGCGAACCCGCAGGAGTCGCTCACCCGCTCCGCGGTGACCAGGACCACCGCGCGCAGACCCGCGCCGTCCGCCTCCGGGCGGAAGTGCCCGAGCAGCCCGGCGAACCGCGGGTCGTCCCGGAACACCGGCTCGCCGCGCCCGTGCACCCGCAGCACGGTCGGCGGGCCCTCGAAGGCGCACCACATCAGGGTGATCCGGCCGTTCTCCCGCAGGTGCGCCAGGGTCTCGGCGGTACTGCCGCCGAAGTCCAGGTAGGCCAGGGTGAGTTCGTCCAGCACCACGAGGGTGCCGGAGCGGCCCTTGGGGGAGACGTTGACGTGCCCGTCGGCGGCGAGCGGGGCGGTGGCGGTGAAGAAGACCGGCTGACTCTCGATGAACTTCCGCAGGCGGTCGTCGATGTGTTCGTAGGTCTTTCCCATGGCTGCGATTGTCCGCGCGCCCGGCCCGCCCGGTCGAGCGTGGATCCCGCCGTCCCAAGGGGCGGGACGGTGTGTCGCCGCTAGTTTGCCGCGCGTTCGCCGACGGTATGTCCAACCCTGGCGCACTCCGGTAGTCTCGCGCCGCCCGTCGGAGCACCGCACCGGAGCCGTCTCCGGGCGGTAGGCGCGACGCGCGCCTTACCTGTTGTTAATCACCTCCGTACCCGGCGGTAGCAAGCCGTGCCTACGGTCGGAGTTCTGCTCCGGGCCCGGCCCGTCCCCCACCGGGCCGGGCCCGGTACCGTCGCGCTGTGGAGACCTTTCGGGTGATGCGCCAGGACGACAACGGCAACCGGTACCTGGTGGCGGGCGGGCTGACCCGGGCGGCCGCCGAGCAGCTCGCCGCCGAGTTCGAGGCCCGCGGCCACAAGCAGCTGTACTGGGTGGAGCGCGAGTCCGCATAGGGTCGTGGGCCATGGAGACGCGGATCGTGGTCGGTGGGGCCCTCATCCACCGGGGCCGGGTACTGGCGGCGCGGCGCAGCGCCCCGCCCGAGGTGGCGGGCTACTGGGAGTTCCCGGGCGGCAAGGCCGAGCCCGGCGAGAGCCAGGAGCAGGCGCTGGAGCGCGAGTTGCAGGAGGAGCTGGGCATCCGCGCGCGGGCGCTGCGGCAGCTGCCGGGCAGCTGGCCGATCCGGGCCGGCCTGGAGCTGCGGATCTGGGCGGCCGAACTGGTCGACGGCGAGCCGCGCCCGCTGGAGGACCACTCGGAGCTGCGCTGGCTCGGCCCCGACGAGCTGGAGGACGTCGACTGGCTGGAGCACGACCGCGAGGTCCTGCCGCACGTCGCCGCCCTGCTGGACGGTTCGGCGCGGTGAACACCGCCGGGCGTTGGTCCAGGCAGGTCACGCCGTAAAGACGACCCGTATGCCGGGATAGGCCCGGCTTCAGTGGGGTATGTCACTGTTCGGCAGCATTCGTCACGATCGGTGAGCCCGGACCCGGTGGGCCCGGACCGGACGCCGCGCGGCGGCTGCCCGCACCCCGGCGTCCCGCCGTGGTGCGCCGCCCGGAAGCCGGAGGCCCCGTAGGTGGTGAGCACGGGAAGCGGCGAGGGAGAGCGGCGGGCCCGGGGACTCCCCGGGCGGGGCTCGCGCCGCGCTTCCCAGCCCGGCCTGCGCGGCGGCCGTCTCCCCGGTGGCGCGGCCGCCCGGGCCCGGCTGCGCGGACCCGCCCGGCCTCCCGGCGCCGCCGCGGAGCCCGAGCCGGCCGAGCAGCCCGCGCGCGACCCCGTCGCGCCCGCGGCCGTCACCGGACGCGGGCGCCCCACCCTGGCCTACCCGGGTACGCCCGCCGCCAACACCGCCGCCCCCCGCGAGGGCGCCCCGGCCCGGCTGCCCGCCGAGCGCGACGGCGGCAGCCTGTTCGACGTGGTGAAGGTCGCCATCGCGATCCTGGACACCGGCGGGCGGGTGGTGCTGTGGAGCCCCGCCGCCGAGGAGATGCTCGGCTGGCCCAGCGAGGTCCTGGTCGGCCGGCTGATCGACGAGCTGATGGGCGACCCGGAGCTGGTCGCCCAGGCCCGCGCCGCGATCGCCGAGACCCTGCGCCTGGGCCGCTGGCACGGCTTCACCGAGCTGGCCGACCGGGACGGCGCCCAGGTCCCGGTGGAGGCCCGGATCTCGCTGCTGGTCGACGGCGACGGCACGCCGTTCCTCCAGGTCGCCCTCGCCGACGCGGCCACCCTGCGGGCCGTCGAGCGCGACCTCGCGGTCCGCGACGCCCTGTTCGAGCAGTCCCCGCTCGGCATCGCGATCCTCGACACCGACCTGCGCTACACCGCCGTCAACCAGACCCTGGCCGAGATGAACGGCGTCCTCGCCGAGGACCACGTCGGCCGCACCACCGGCGAGACCCTGCCCGAGCGGGCCGCCGACGAGATCACCGCGATCCAGCGCCAGGTGCTGGCCACCGGCGAACCCGTGATCGACGTCACCCTCGCCTCGCCGCTGACCGCCCGCTCCGGCTTCCGTTCGATCTCCTACAGCCGGATGACCGACCGCTCGGGCCGGGTGCTCGGCATCTCCGGCACCGTGATGGACGTGACCGAGCGATACCGGGCGGTCGCCAAGGTCGAGCACGCCCGCCGCCGCCTCTCGCTGCTCAACGAGTTCGGCTCCCGGGTCGGCGACCTGCTCGACGCCTCCCGGATCGCCCAGGAACTGGCCGGCGCGGTGGTGCCCAGGCTGGCCGACTACGCAGGCGTGATCCTGCTCCAGGCGGTCGCCCACGGGGACGACCTGCCCCGGCACGGCCACGACCGCCGGACCTCGCTGCTCCAGCTCGGGGTGGCCTCCGTCCAGGACGGCCCCGAGGTCGAGGCGATGCTGCGCCGCGGCGCCCGGATCACCTTCTCCGAGGACTCCGCGTTCGGGCGGGTGCTGCGCAGCGGCGTGCCCGAGCTGCTCTCCGGCAGCGACGAGCTGAGCGACCTCAGCTACCCGGGCGACCCCAAGGTGCAGGCCGCCCACGAGCTCGGGGTGCACTCCCGGCTGGTGGTCCCGCTGCGCGCCCGCGGCATCGTGATCGGGCTGCTGGTGGTCAGCCGCGCCGGGTACCGCGAGGGCTTCGACCGGGACGACCTGGCCTTCACCGTCGAACTCGCCGACCGGGCCGGCTCCTCGCTGGACAACGCCCGGCTGTACGCCCGCGAGCGCACCGCCGCGCTCACCCTGCAGCGCACCCTGCTGCCCCAGCAGGTGCCGCAGCCCACCGGCGTCGAGGTGGCCTACCGCTACGTCCCCGGCAGCAGCGGCACCGAGGTCGGCGGCGACTGGTTCGACGTCATCCCGCTGCCGGGCGACCGCACCGCGCTGGTGGTCGGCGACGTGATGGGCCACGGCCTGCGGGCCGCCGCCACGATGGGCCGGCTGCGCACCGCGGTGCGCACCCTGGCCGGGCTGGACCTCCCGCCGGACGTCCTGCTGCGGCACGTCCACGAGCTCGCCGACGACCTCGCCCAGGGCCCGGACGAGGCGCTCCTGGCGACCTGCGTGTACGCCGTCTTCGACCCGGCCACCGGCCGGCTGGTGGCCACCAAGGCGGGCCACATCCCGCCGGTGCTGATCGTCCCGAAGGACGACGGCACCGAGGTGCCGGCCCGCAGCGGCGGTCCGCTGCCCGGCGGGGTCGGCCAAGTGCTGGACCTGCCCTCGGGTGCGCCGCTGGGCGTGGGCGGGGTGCCGTTCGAGTCGATCGAGGTGGAGATCCCCGAGGGGAGCCTGCTGGCGATGTGCACCGACGGCCTGGTGGAGTCCCGCGACAAGGACCTCGACGTCGGCCTCGGCCGGCTGCTCAGCGTCCTCGAACAGCCGTACGCCTCGATCCAGCAGGCCTGCGAGGCGGTGCTGGACACCATGGAGCAGGGCCGCGAGCCGGACGACGTGGCCCTGCTGCTGGCCCGGCTCGGCCGCGGACAGGCCGGCGTCCCCACCGCCGGCTGGACGCTGCCCGCCGAGCCCACCGCCGTCTCCCGGGCCCGCCGGCTGGTCCGCGGCGCGCTCGCCGAATGGAGCGTCGAGCACCTCACCGACACCGCCGAGCTGCTGGTCAGCGAGCTGGTCACCAACTCCGTCCGGTACGCCAGCGCCCCGATCGGGGTCCGGCTCACCCTCGGCGAGACGCTCCTCGTGGAGATCTCCGACCCGCTGCCCGACCCGCCCCGCGAGCGGCACGCCGCCGAGGCCGACGAGGGCGGCCGCGGCCTCGAACTGGTCCGCCGGCTCGCCCTGCACTGGGGCGCCCGCTCCGAGGGCATGGGCAAGGCGGTCTGGTTCGAACTCCCGCTGGTCGAACACCCGGACGAGCCTTACCACTTTGACCCGGACACCGGGGTTCAACTGCCCGATTCGATGTTGTGATGTCAGGGACGTGTGCGCCCGTGCCCGGATGATGAATACTCGGACTTCGAATATTCGGTCTTCTCGACATCCGGATGGGCACGGGTTGGAGGGGTCGGTCCGTTGAACAGTCTTCCGGCGCGGAACGCCACGAGTGGCAGCGGTCATGCCGCCGTGCCCGGGCAGCCGGGCGCCCCGATCGGGGCACGGCGCCCGGTCCCCTCACCCGCGCCCGCAGGCTGGGGCCACGGCCCGGCCGGATCGATCTACGACTACATCCGGGTCGCCACCTTTGCGATCGGCCCCGACGGCCGGATCAGCCAGTGGAGCGACCGCGCCGCGGAGTTCTTCGGCGTCCCCGCCACCGACGCGGTCGGCGCCGACCCGATCACCACCTTCGTCCCGCGCGAGCTCTGGCAGCGCGGCCGGGCCCGGCTGGAGCGGATCCTCGGCGGCGAGGAGTGGGTCGGCACCGCCCCCTACCGCGACACCGCCGGCGGCGAGGGCCTCGCCGAGCTGTACGTGATGCCCGCCAGCACCGGCTGCGACGCCCCCGGCGCCACCTGCCTGGCCGTCGACCTCGGCCGGCTGCGCACCGTCGAGACCGAGCTCGCCGCCTCCGAGGCCGTCTTCGGACAGACCCCCACCGGCTTCTTCCTGTTCGACCCGCAGCTCACCCTGCAACGCGTCAACGACGCCTTCGCCGCCGCCGTCGGCCTCGCCCCGCCCGCCCTCCAGGGCCTCGGCCCGGCCGACCTCTTCCCGGCCGGCGACGCCGAACGCCTCACCGCCGCCCTGCGCAAGGTCCTCGCCAGCGGTGCCCCCATCCTCGACCTGCGGTTCAGCGGCTCCGTCCAGGTCGCCCGCTCCGTCACCGACGGCCGCGAGCACGGCCGCCGCGACGAGAACCGCGCCTGGTCGATCTCGCTCTACCGGCTCAACAGCGCCGCCGGCCACCCCATGGGCGTGGCCGGCCAGGTCCAGGACGTCACGAGCCGGCACATCGCCGAACGCGAGGCCGCCGGCGTCCGCCGCAACCTCGCCCTCCTCAACGAGGCCAGCAGCCACATCGGCTCCACCCTCGACCTGGAGACCACCGCCAACGAACTGCTCGACGTGATCGTCCCGCAGTTCTGCGACGTCGCCAACGTCGACCTGTACACCGCCCTGCTCACCGGCGACGCCGGCCCGCTCACCGGCCGCCCCGGCGTCCTCGACGGCTGCGGCGAACTGCGCCGGGTCGCCGTCCGCAGCAGCGTCGGCAACGCCTCCTCGGTGTTCGGCAACCAGGGCGGCACCGTCCAGGTCGCCGAGGCCGGCGGCACCCTCTGTTACCCGCCCCGCTCCCCGCACGCCCGCGCCCTGCGCACCGGCCGCTCCACCGTGCCCCAGCCCGGCCCCGACCCGCTGCTGCGCTCCACGCTGGTGGTCCCGCTGGTCGCCCGCAACCAGGTCCTCGGACTGGTCCAGCTCTCCCGCGCGATCGGCAGCGAACCCTTCGACGCCCGCGACGTCGCCATCGCCGAGGAACTGGTCGCCCGCGCCGCCGTCTGCGTCGACAACGCCCGCCTCTACCGCCGCGAGCACGAACGCGCCCTGATCCTCCAGCGCAGCCTGCTGCCCCCCGGCAAGCCCGCCGCCAGCGGCCTGGAGATCGCCCGCCGCTACCTGCCCAGCAACAACAACACCGAGGTCGGCGGCGACTGGTTCGACGTCATCCCGCTGCCCGGCAGCCGCACCGCCCTGGTCATCGGCGACGTGATGGGCCGCGGCCTGCGCGCCGCCGTCGCGATGGGCCAGCTGCGCACCGCCGTCCGCACCCTCGCCATGCTCGACCTCGACCCCGCCGAGGTGCTCTCCGCCCTCGACGAGATCGCCCGCGGCCTCGGCGACGACACCCAGCTCGGCGAGGAGATCTCCGAGGTCTACCTCGCCACCTGCGTGTACGCCGTCTACGACGCGGTCAAGCAGCGCTGCGTCTTCGCCAACGCCGGCCACCTGCCGCCCGCCCTGCTCAGCCCCGGCGAGCCGGCCCGCATGCTCGAGGTCCCGCCGGGCCTGCCGCTGGGCGTCGGCGGCGAACCCTTCGAGGAGGTCGAGGTCACCCTCACCGAGGGCGCCATCCTCGGCCTCTACACCGACGGCCTGGTCGAGTCCCGCAAGCACCAGCTCGACGAGGGGCTGCGGGCCTTCCGCGAGGCGCTCGAGAACGGCTCCCGCGCACTGGAGCAGCTCTGCGACGAGGTCCTCGACGAACTCAACCCGCACCACGGGGAGGACGACATCGCCCTGCTGATGGCCAAGGTCGTCCCGCTCGCCGAGGACTCGGTCGGCGACTGGAAGCTGCCGCCCCACCTCACCTCCGTCGCCAAGGCCCGCGAACTCGCCTGCGGCTGGCTGCTCACCCGCGGCCTCGACGAACTCGTCGACACCACCGAGCTGCTGGTCAGCGAACTGGTCACCAACGCGCTGCGGCACGGCCGCGGCGACATCAGGCTGCGGCTGCTCAAGGACCGCACCATGGTCTGCGAGGTCTGGGACGACGGCTACGCCCAGCCCCGCCAGCGCCGCGCCCAGGAGACCGACGAGGGCGGCCGCGGCCTCCAGCTGGTCAGCCTCCTCGCCGAACGCTGGGGCAGCCGCCGCACCCCCAAGGGCAAGATCGTCTGGTTCGAACTGGCCCTCTGAGGCCCCCGCCGGTCTCGCCAGGGGCACAGGGGTTCTCCTTCGGGGGCGCGGGCGTTCTCCTTCGGGGGCGCGGGGTTTCTCTTGGGGGCGCGGGGAACTGCGCGAGGGCGGGAGGCCTCGTGCGTGCCACCTGCCGGCGGCGTTCAGTTGCAGGTCCTCGGTCTTCCGTCTCGCGCAGTTCCGCCCCCAGCCTTCGGCCGGGTGGGTGGTTCGTGGGGGTGTGTCCGTCGTGGCGGCGGGGCGGGCCGCGGGGGGTGGCCTTCAGTGGTGATCCACCTGTGTGTTCGGACGGAGGAACGCATGCGCGCCACCCAGCTCGCCGCGGCAGCCCTCGCGGCCCTGCTCGCCACGACGGCAGCAGGCTGCTCGGACGACCCCGCGCCCGCCCCCGGCGCCGCCGACCTGGGCGGCACCGACCGCTCGACGGTCCGCGACGGCGGCACGCTCCGCTGGGCCGTGGACGCCGTCCCGGCCACCCTCAACGTCCACCAGCCGGAGGCCACCGCCGACTCCGCGCTGCTGGCCGGGGCCCTGCTGCCCAGCCTGTTCCGGCTGGACACCCGGGCCCGCCCGGTCGCCGACCCCGACTACCTGGCCGGCGCCGAGTCCACCCCGCCGGGCCAGAGCCCGCAGACGGTGACCTACCGGCTGAACCCCAACGCCACCTGGAGCGACGGCACCCCGCTGTCCGCCGCCGACTTCACCGCCCAGTGGAAGGCGCTCTCCGGCGCCGACCCGGCGTACCTCACCGACCACCCGGGCGGCTACGCCCAGATCGACTCGGTCACCCAGGGCGCGGACCCGCACGAGGTGCGGGTGGTGCTCAAGCAGCCGTACGCGGCCTGGCGGGAGCTGTTCAGCCCGCTCTACCCGGCCGCCGTGACCGGCACCGCGCAGGCCTTCAACCAGCCGCTGGCGGACACCTTCCGCACCTCGGCGGGACCGTTCACGGTCACCTCGTACGACGAGGCCGCCGGCAAGGTGGTGCTGGCCCGCAACCCGCACTGGTGGGGCGACCCGGTCAAGGCGGACGAGCTGGACTTCGTCGCCGTCCCGGCCGCCGACCGGCTGGACGCGCTGGACCAGGACAAGCTGGACATCGCCGCGCTGACCTCCTCGGTCGACCGCGCCGTCCCGGCGGACAGCGCCGGCGCCGCCCCGCCGGACGCGGCCGCCGCCGCGGAGGCCTCCGCGCAGGCGCTGAAGCGGGCCGAGGCACTGCCCGGCCTGACCCTGCACCGGGCCGCCGCCCCGGCCTTCACCCAGCTGACGCTGAACTCCACCCGCGGCCCGCTGGCCGATCCGGTGGTCCGCCGGGCGATCGCACGCGCCGTGGACCGGCAGAAGACCGCCACCGCCGCGCTCGGCCCGCTCGGGGTGAAGGCCGCGGCGCTCGGCAACCACCTGCTGATGAACGACCAGGACGGCTACCGGGACAACAGCGCCGCCCTCGGCACCACCCCCGCCGCCGAACTGCTGGACCAGGCGGGCTGGCCGCTGAACGGCGCCACCCGCAGCAAGGACGGCAAGGAGCTGAGCCTCACCCTGCTGCTCCCGGACGGCTCCGCCACCGCCCGCCGTACGGCGGACGAGCTGGCGGCGGAGCTCACCGCGGCCGGGATCGCGGTCAAGCCGCAGCCCGTCGCCCCCGACACCTTCGTGCCGCAGCACCTGGCCACCGGCGACTTCGACCTGGCGCTGTTCTCCTGGCCGTCCACCGGCTACCCGGGCGACGAGCGGGCGCTGTACGCCAAGCCCAGGCCGGGCGCGGACGGGGTCCCGGTGGTGGGCCTGAACTACGCGCGCACCGGCAGCGAGGAGATCGACCAGCTCTTCGACAAGGCCGCCGGCGAGCTGGACCCGGGCGTCCAGCGCGACCTGGTGCAGGAGGCCGACGCCCGGATCTGGCAGCTCGCCCACTCGGTGCCGCTCTACCAGCGGCCCGACCTGGTGGCGGTCCGCAACACGGTGGCGGGCGCCGGCGCGTACGGCTTCGGCTCGCCGCGCTTCCAGGACGTCGGCTTCCTCAAGGGCTGACCGGGAGCCGTCCGGGCCCGGCCGGTGTCACGCACCGGCCGGGGTGACCTCCATCAGCCCGATCCGGCCGGCCACGATCTCGATCCGGGCCAGCTCCGGCATCGCCTGCCGGGCCCGGTCCAGGGCGGTGCGGGCCTCGTCGGGGCGGCCGAGGGCGGCCAGCGCGGCGGCGGTCGAGCACTCGGCGTTGGCCTGCCAGAAGGCGTCGACGGCGAGTTTGGCGGCGGTCCGCGCGTGCGCGAGCGCGGCGTCGCGGTGGCCCTCCAGCAGGGCCTGGTCGGCGCGGGTGCCCAGGTAGCGGGTCAGCACGGGGACCGCGGCGTGCGCGAGGCCGAGCGACTCGGCGAGGCGGGGCAGGTACTCGGCCGGCGGCAGTTCGCCGGTCTCCGCGGCGCCGACCAGCGCGGCGGCCCGCAGGTGGTGGGCGAGGCCCGACATCCTGGCGTGCGGGGCCAGCGTCGCCGCCTGGTAGGCCGCGGCGGCGGCCTCCTGGTACCTGCCCTCGCCGAGCGCGACCTGGGCCCGCAGCTGGGCCGACGCGAGGCGCGGCGGGCCGTCGGCCGGCGCCCGGTCGAGCGCGGCGCGGGCCTCGCCGAGCCGGCCCAGGCGCATCGCCCGGCCGCCCGCCAGCTCGTCCGGGCTCGTCGCGAGGGCTTCCAGCGCGCCGGGACGCAGCGGCATCAGGAACAGGATCCAGCCGGCCGTGAGCGGTATCCGGGCGAGCACGGTCAGCGACATCGCGGGCAGCATCAGCAGGCCGAAACCGAGCGCCCTGGGGAAGCCGGAGGTGCCGATGATCAGCAGGCCGGCGGTGGTGATCGGGACCGCGACGGAGACCAGGGTGGTCAGCCACAGCCGTACCCGCAGCCGGGGCCCGGCCACCACGGTGCTGTCGGCCGACACGAACGGGACGGGGATCCGGCGCACGGTGAGTGCCATCCCGCCGACCCGCAGGGTGGTCACCCGGGCGCCGAAGCCGAGGGCGAGAGCGGTGGGGGCCACGCCGCCGGCACCGCCGAGCAGCAGTTGGAGGGCGAGGGTGAACTGCAGGCCGAGCAGGGCGCCGAGCCCGGCGCCGAGGCCGTCCAGCAGCGGGTCGGGTCCGCCGGAGCCGCCGTCCTGCCGGGTGAGCAGGGTGAAGGCGATGGCTGCGCCGATCACCAGGTAGAAGGGCCAGCGGAAGCCGGACCGGGTGTTTCCGGGCCTCCCGGCACGGGGTGAATTCTTCATCCCGCCAGGTTGGGGCAGCGGGCTCAGGGGGTGGAAGAGCGGTGACCCAGTTGTGATCTTGACCCCCTCGGGGCCCTCCGTTTCGGCCCCGGTGGGTGGTTCCCCGTACGATAGGAACAAGCCGTGGCATGTCGTGCCCGGCAGGTGGACCGGTAGTAGCAGGCGGTACGGCGGCAGCGATCAACAGGGGTCGTCAGGTCGCAGGGTCGCAGCCGGGGCGCCGTAACCCACGATTTCGGGAGAGTTCGCTCCGCATGCCCACGCGCAATGACATCCGCAACGTTGCCATCGTCGCCCACGTCGACCACGGCAAGACCACGCTGGTCGACGCCATGCTGAAGCAGGCCGGCGCCTTCGCCGCCCACCAGCACCTCGACGACCGGATGATGGACTCGAACGACCTGGAGCGCGAGAAGGGCATCACGATTCTCGCGAAGAACACCGCCGTCAAGTACCACCCCAAGGAGGGTGGCGCGCCGATCACGATCAACATCATCGACACCCCCGGCCACGCCGACTTCGGTGGCGAGGTCGAGCGCGGCCTGTCGATGGTCGACGCGGTCGTGCTGCTGGTCGACGCGTCTGAGGGTCCGCTTCCGCAGACCCGCTTCGTGCTCCGCAAGGCGCTGACCGCCAAGCTCCCGGTCATCCTCTGCATCAACAAGACCGACCGTCCGGACGCCCGGATCGCCGAGGTCATCAACGAGACCTACGACCTCTTCCTGGACCTCGACGCCACCGAGGACCAGATCGAGTTCCCGATCGTCTACGCCTGTGCGCGTGACGGCGTCGCCTCGATGACCAAGCCGGAGGACGGCACCGTCCCGGCCGACAGCGACTCCCTCGAGCCGTTCTTCTCGACCATCCTGGAGCACGTCCCGGCCCCGTCCTACGACGAGGACGCGCCGCTGCAGGCCCACGTCACCAACCTGGACGCGGACAACTTCCTCGGCCGCATCGCGCTCTGCCGCGTCGAGCAGGGCGAGCTGCGCAAGGGCCAGCAGGTCGCGTGGATCAAGCGGGACGGCTCGATCCAGCAGGTCAAGATCACCGAGCTGCTGATGACCGAGGCGCTCACCCGCAAGCCGGCCGAGGTGGCCGGCCCCGGCGACATCTGCGCCGTCGCGGGCATCCCGGACATCATGATCGGCGAGACCCTGGCCGACCTGGAGAACCCGATCGCGCTGCCGCTGATCACGGTCGACGAGCCGGCCATCTCGATGGTCATCGGCACCAACACCTCGCCGCTGGTCGGCAAGGGCGGCAAGGGCCACAAGGTCACCGCCCGCATGGTCAAGGACCGCCTGGACCGCGAGCTGATCGGTAACGTCTCGCTGCGCGTGCTGCCGACCGACCGCCCCGACGCCTGGGAGGTCCAGGGCCGTGGCGAGCTGGCGCTGGCCATCCTGGTCGAGACCATGCGCCGGGAGCTGTTCGAGCTGACCGTCGGCAAGCCGCAGGTGGTCACCAAGCTCGTCAACGGCAAGGTGCACGAGCCGGTCGAGCGGATGACCATCGACAGCCCCGAGGAGTACCTCGGTGCCATCACCCAGCTGATGGCGACCCGCAAGGGCCGCATGGAGACCATGACCAACCACGGCTCCGGCTGGGTGCGCATGGAGTTCATCGTCCCGTCGCGCGGCCTGATCGGCTTCCGGACCCAGTTCCTCACCGACACCCGCGGTACCGGTATCGCGCACTCCATCTTCGAGGGCCACGAGCCGTGGTTCGGCGAGCTGCGGATGCGCAACAACGGCTCCCTGGTGGCCGACCGCGCGGGCGTCGTGACGCCGTTCGCGATGATGGGCATCCAGGAGCGCGGCACCCTGTTCGTGGAGCCCACCACCGAGGTGTACGAGGGCATGATCGTCGGCGAGAACTCGCGCCAGGACGACATGGACATCAACATCACCAAGGAGAAGAAGCTCACCAACATGCGTGCGGCGTCCTCGGACACCACCGAGAACCTGGTGCCGCCGCGCAAGCTCTCGCTGGAGCAGTCCCTGGAGTTCTGCCGCGAGGACGAGTGCATCGAGGTGACCCCGGAGACCGTGCGCATCCGCAAGGTCGTCCTGGACCAGAAGGAGCGCGGCCGCACGGCCTCGCGCGCCAAGAAGAACTGACGCGGTAGCGGCGCCGGCCGGCCCTCCGCCCTTCGGGGCGGGGTGGCCGGCCGGCGCCTTTCTTACGCTCCGTGGTCGACGCGCGTAGGAGTGGAGCGGAAGATGACCATTCAGTAGTTCGTTAATCGGACGTGACAGACCGTCGTTCATGACAACTGTCCGTTTCGACCCTGTCTGTGTATGTCCTGAATGTCCGTTTCTCAAAACCAACTCGCCACCCATGTGACCAAATTGAGATCCCTAGTGGTCATGTTCGTATCCGTGTGTGACCGATAGTGGGTTCAGTCGAGCTCGGGTCAAGGGTTACGCGCAGGGGTGCGCGCCGAACCTCGGGCGAGGAAAGCACCGTTCGGCAGTGGCAGTGATGCCGGCCGACCCCCGCGGTGCGCTCTCGTTTGAAACACGGATTCAGGAGGCACACCCATGCGCGGTGCCAGCCAGGCCAAGTGGGTCGTCGCAGCAGTCGCGGTCGCCCTCGCAGCTACCGCTTGCGGCAGCAACGGCGCGTCCAGCGGCGGCGGTTCGTCCACCGGTGCGGTCAACGCCCAGGGCACGTTCAGCTACCAGAGCAGCGAGCCGCAGAACCCGCTCCAGCCGGCCAACGCCATGGAGGTCGGTGGCGGTCGCATCATCAAGCAGCTCTTCAAGGGCCTCGTCGACTACGACCCCGCCGACGGCAAGCTGCGCAACCAGGTGGCCGAGAAGATCGAGACCACCGACGCCACCAACTACACCGTCACCCTGAAGTCCGGCTGGACCTTCCACGACGGCACCCCGGTGACCGCGTCCTCCTTCGTGGACGCCTGGAACTGGTCGGCGAACACCAAGAACAACCAGATCAACTCGGACTGGTTCTCCGACATCGCCGGCTACACCGACGTCCACCCGGACGCCGGTGACCCGAAGGCCGAGACCATGTCCGGTCTGAAGGTCGTCGACGACACCCACTTCACCATCCAGCTGACCGGCCCGGTCTCGTACTTCCAGTACAAGCTCGGCTACACGGCCTTCTCGCCGCTGCCGAAGGCGTTCTTCACCGACCCGGCGAAGTACGGCCAGAACCCGATCGGCAACGGCCCCTACAAGTTCGTCTCGTGGGAGCACAACAAGGCGATCACCGTCGCCGCGTACGACAAGTACGCGGGCCTCGACAAGCCGAAGAACGGCGGCATCGTCTTCAAGAACTACACCCAGCCCGAGGCGGCGTACAAGGACCTGGTGTCCGACAACGTCGACGTGCTGGACCAGGTCGACCCGAGCGACCTCGCCTCCTACAAGACCGACCTCGGCAGCCGTGCCGTGGACCAGGCCCAGGGCGCCATCCAGAACATCTCGTTCGCGATGTACCAGGACGCCTGGAAGCCGGTCGACAAGGCCAAGGTCCGCCAGGGCCTGTCGATGGCGATCGACCGTGACACCATCACCAAGACCGTCCTGAACGGCTCGCGCCAGCCCGCCAACAGCTGGGTCGCCCCCGGCGCCATGGGTTACAAGGACAACACCTGCGGCGACGCCTGCAAGTACGACCCGGCCAAGGCCAAGCAGCTGATCACCGAGGGCGGCGGCGTCCCGGACAACAAGATCACCATCGTCTACAACTCCGACGGCGGCCACAAGGAGTGGGTGGACGCGGTCTGCAACTCCATCCGCCAGGCCACCGGCGTCGAGTGCGTCGGCGACCCGAAGCCGGACTTCAAGACCTCGCGCGACATCATCAAGAAGAAGCAGGTCCAGAGCATGATGCGGACCGGCTGGGTGCAGGACTACCCCCTGAACGCCAACTTCCTGCGTGACGTCTACGGCACGGGTGCCGCGGCCAACGACGGCAGCTACTCCAACCCGGAGTTCGACAAGCTCGCCGCCGAGGCCGACAAGGCCACCACGGTCGAGAAGACCGCCGAGCTGTACCAGCAGGCCGAGGCCCAGCTGGCCAAGGACATGCCGGCGATCCCGCTCTGGTACTACAAGACCACCTCGGGCTACTCGAACAACGTCCAGAACGTGAAGTTCGACTCGTTCGGTGACCCGGTCTTCACCCAGGTCGAGGTCAAGCAGAAGTAATCAGGCCGGCACCGCACGGCTTGAACCGACACGGCCGGTGCCCTCCGCCCCACAAGGGCGGACCGGCACCGGCCTTGTCACGCCATAGAACCTCTGTGACGGGATGACGGCCCGGCAGAGCATTGGATGGAGGCATGATGGGGCGCTTTGTCGCGAGGCGACTGCTCCAAATGATCCCGGTCTTCCTGGGTACGGTCACCCTGATCTTCTTCATGGTGCACATCCTTCCGGGAGACCCGGTCGCCGCGATGTGGGGCGACAAGGCGGTGGACCCGGCCCAGCTCGCCGCGTTCAAGCACGCGAGGGGCCTGGACCAGCCACTGATCCAGCAGTACCTCGATTACCTGGGCAAGCTGTTCCGGGGCGACTTCGGCATGGCGATGGACGGCCGCCCGGTGATCGACAAGATCAGCGGCGCCTTCCCGGTCACCCTGCGCCTCGCGCTGCTGGCGTTCGCCATCGAGATCGTGCTCGGTGTGACGATCGGCCTGTTCGCCGGTCTGCGCCGCGGCAAGGCCTTCGACAAGGGCACCCTGGTCCTCACCCTGCTGCTGATCTCCATTCCGGTGCCGGTGCTGGGCTTCATCTTCCAGAACATCTTCTCCACCCAGCTCGGCTGGGTGACGCCGACCGTCCAGGACTCGATGAACCTCGGCCAGCTGCTGCTGCCCGCCATCGTCCTGGGCTCGCTGTCGCTGGCGTACGTGGCCCGGCTGACCCGGACCTCGATAGCCGAGAACATCAAGGCCGACTACATGCGCACCGCGGTCGCCAAGGGCCTGCCCAAGCGCAAGGTCATCGGTACCCACCTGCTGCGCAACTCGATGATCCCGGTCGTCACCTTCCTCGGCACCGACCTGGGCGCCCTGATGGGCGGCGCGATCGTCACCGAGGGCATCTTCAACGTCAAGGGCGTCGGTTTCGAGCTCTACCACGCCATCAACCTGAAGGAAGGCGCCACGGTCTCCGGATTCGTGGTCGTCCTGGTGCTGGTCTACCTCGCCGCCAGCCTGATCGTCGACCTGCTCTACGCGGTCCTGGACCCGAGGATCCGGTATGCCTGACCTGACCGACACCAAGACCGAGATCCCCGCGCAGCGCGCGGCCGAGGTCCCCGAGGCCAAGCCGGAGAAGGCCCGCAGCCTCGGTCTGGACGCCTGGCACGACCTGCGCCGCCGCCCGATCTTCGTGATCTCCGCGCTGCTGATCGTGCTGCTGATCGTGATCGCCATCGCCCCGGGCCTGTTCACCTCGGTGGACCCGCGCGCCGGTGACCTGCGCACGCACTTCCTGACCAAGCCGAACTACGGCCACCTGTTCCAGCCGGACTGGTTCGGCTACGACGGCCAGGGCCGCTCGATCTACGCCCGGGTGATCTACGGCGCCCGTGCGTCGGTGGTCGTGGGCATCTGCGTCACCGCCGGTGTCACCGTCCTCGGCGGCATCACCGGCATGATCGCCGGCTACTTCGGCGGCTGGGTCGACACCATCGTCTCCCGGGTCACCGACATCTTCTTCGGCATCCCGCTGCTGCTCGGCGCCCTCGTCGTGCTCAACGCCTTCACCTCGCGCACCATCTGGAGCGTGGTCTTCGCGCTGGTCGCCCTCGGCTGGACCCAGATGACCCGCGTCATGCGCGGCTCGGTCATCACGGTCAAGCAGGCCGACTACGTCACCGCCGCCAAGGCGCTCGGTGCCGGCACCACGCGGATCATGGTCAAGCACATCCTGCCGAACGCGATCGCCCCCGTGATCGTGGTCGCCACCATCGCGCTCGGCGGCTACATCGCCACCGAGGCGACGCTGAGCTTCCTCGGCATCGGTCTGCAGGACCCGACCATCTCCTGGGGCATCGACATCAACTCGGCCCAGAAGGTGATCCGCACCGCCCCGTTCGCACTGTTCTTCCCCGCGGGCATGCTCAGCATCACGGTGCTGGCGTTCATCATGCTCGGCGACGCGGTGCGTGACGCCCTCGACCCCAAGCTGCGCTGAGAGAGGTGGCACGCACCATGACCACTGCGACCGAGAACAAGCCCACCGCGGCCGCCGAGCGGCTCGCCCCCGGCACCCCCCTGCTCGACGTCCGCGACCTGCACGTGGAGTTCAAGACCCGGGACGGCGTCGCCAAGGCCGTCAACGGCGTCAACTACAGCGTCGCCGCCGGCGAGACGCTCGCCGTCCTCGGCGAGTCCGGCTCCGGCAAGTCCGTCACCGCCCAGACCATCATGGGCATCCTCGACATGCCGCCCGGCCGGATCACCTCGGGTGAGATCCTCTTCCGCGGCCAGGACATGCTCAAGATGTCCAACGAGGAGCGCCGGAAGATCCGCGGCCGGAAGATCGCGATGATCTTCCAGGACGCGCTCTCCTCGCTGAACCCGGTGCTCAGCGTCGGTTACCAGCTCGGCGAGATGTTCCGGGTCCACCAGGGTGCCTCCCGCAAGGAGGCCAAGGCCAAGGCCATCGAGCTGATGGACCGGGTGCGCATCCCCGCCGCCGCCCAGCGCGTCGGCGACTACCCGCACCAGTTCTCCGGCGGTATGCGCCAGCGGATCATGATCGCGATGGCGCTGGCCCTGGAGCCGGACCTGATCATTGCGGACGAGCCGACCACGGCCCTGGACGTCACCGTCCAGGCGCAGGTGATGGACCTGCTGGCGGAGCTGCAGGCCGAGTACCACATGGGTCTGATCCTGATCACCCACGACCTCGGTGTGGTCGCCGACGTCGCGGACAAGATCGCGGTGATGTACGCCGGCCGGATCGTGGAGACCGCCCCCGTGCACGAGCTGTACGCCAACCCGGCGCACCCGTACACCAAGGGCCTGCTCCGCTCGATCCCGCGCCTGGACCAGAAGGGCCAGGACCTGTACGCGATCAAGGGCCTGCCGCCGAACCTGCTCAAGGTCCCGGCCGGCTGCGCCTTCAACCCGCGCTGCGACGCCGCCACCGACCTCTGCCGCACCGAGATCCCGGCGCTGCACCAGGTGCTCGACAAGGACGGCGCCGAGCTCGCCGGCCGCAAGAGCGCCTGCCACCTCTGGAAGGAGACCCTCCATGGCTGAGCCCATCCTGGAGGTCCGCGACCTGGTCAAGCACTACCCGCTGACCCAGGGCATCCTCTTCAAGAAGCAGGTCGGCGCGGTCAAGGCCGTGGACGGCATCTCGTTCTCGCTCCAGAAGGGCGAGACGCTCGGCATCGTCGGCGAGTCGGGCTGCGGCAAGTCGACGCTGGCCAAGGTCCTGATGAACCTGGAGCGGGCCACCGCCGGCCAGGTGCTGTACAAGGGCGAGGACATCTCCCGGCTGTCGGGCGCCGCGCTGAAGGCCGTGCGCCGCAACATCCAGATGGTGTTCCAGGACCCGTACACCTCGCTCAACCCGCGGATGACGGTGGGTGACATCATCGGCGAGCCGTACGAGATCCACCCGGAGGTGGCGCCGAAGGGCGACCGCCGCAAGGCGGTGCAGGATCTGCTGGACGTGGTGGGGCTGAACCCGGAGTACATCAACCGGTACCCGCACCAGTTCTCCGGCGGTCAGCGCCAGCGCATCGGCATCGCCCGCGGCCTGGCGCTCAAGCCGGAGATCATCATCTGCGACGAGCCGGTCTCCGCGCTCGACGTGTCGGTCCAGGCCCAGGTGATCAACCTGCTGGAGCAGCTCCAGAAGGACTTCGAGCTCTCCTACATGTTCATCGCCCACGACCTCTCGATCGTCCGGCACATCTCGGACCGGGTCGGCGTGATGTACCTGGGCAAGCTGGTCGAGATCGGCTCCGACGAGCAGATCTACGACCACGCCACCCACCCGTACACCCAGGCGCTGCTGTCCGCGGTGCCGGTGCCGGACCCGACGGGCCGTGAGACCCGCGACCGGATCGTGCTCTCCGGGGACATCCCCTCGCCGGCCAACCCGCCGTCGGGCTGCCGCTTCCGCACCCGCTGCTGGAAGGCGGAGGAGCGCTGCTCGACCGAGGTGCCGCTGCTGGCGGTGCCGCAGGTGCTCAGCGGCCCGGCCGCGCACGAGTCGGCCTGCCACTTCGCCGAGGTCCGCGAGGCCGCCGCGACCACGGCCTGACAGCCCGTCCGAAGGGCCCGGGGTGCACTACCGCACCCCGGGCCCTTCGGCGTCTCCTGACGGCCCATGAGCACGCACCCATCCGGCGGTACTACGGTCGCGCCGCCGCCGGGCCGCGCTTCTCATGGGGTGTGATGCGTTCCACACCCCTAGGAGGAAGCTCCATGCCCGCAGCCACCCGAGTGCGCCGGGCCGTCATCGCTGCGACATCCGTGGCCCTGGTGGCCACCGGCTGTGGCAGCAGTGGCGGCGGAGGCAGCAGCAGCGGTTCCTCGGACACCGGCAAGACGTTCAGCTACCAGAGCAGCGAACCGCAGAACCCGCTGCAGCCGGCCAACGCCAACGAGGTCGGCGGTGGACGCATCCTGCAGAACCTCTTCAAGGGCCTGGCCGACTACGACCCGAGCAACGCCACGCTGCGGATGCAGGTCGCGGACTCCATCGACACCAGCGACTCGCAGACCTTCAACGTCACCATGAAGTCCGGCTGGACCTTCCACGACGGCACCCCGGTCAAGGCCGCCAACTTCGTGAACGCCTGGAACTGGGCGGCGACCACCGCCAACAACCAGATCAACAGCTCCTGGTTCTCCGACATCGAGGGCTACCAGGACGTCCACCCGGCGGGCGGCGCCCCCGCCACCAAGACCACCATGTCCGGGCTGACGGTGGTGGACGACACCCACTTCACCATCAAGCTGAGCAGCAAGGTCTCGTACTTCCCCTACAAGCTCGGCTACATCGCCTTCTCCCCGCTGCCCGACGCCTTCTTCAACGACCCGGCGGGGTACGGCCAGAAGCCGGTCGGCGACGGTCCGTACCAGTTCGTCAGCTGGGACCACAACTCCCAGGTGGTGACCAAGACCTACCCGGGCTACATGGGCGTCGACAAGCCGAAGAACGGCGGCGTCGTCTTCAAGATGTACACCACCGCCGAGGCCGCCTACGCGGACCTGCAGTCGGACAACCTGGACGTGATGGACCAGGTGCCGCCGTCCGCGCTGTCCAGCTACAAGAGCGACCTCGGCAACCGGGCGATCGACGAGCCCCAGGGCTCGATCCAGAACATCGGCTTCACGCTGTACCAGCCCGAGTGGCAGGGCGCCAACACCGCCAAGGTCCGCCAGGGGCTGTCGATGGCGATCGACCGCGACACCATCACCAAGACGGTGCTGCAGGGCTCCCGGGCGCCGGCCTCCTCCTGGGTCGCCCAGGGCGTCGAAGGCTACAAGGCCGGTACCTGCGGCGACTTCTGCAACTTCGACCCGGCCAAGGCCAAGCAGCTGATCGCCGAGGGCGGCGGCGTGCCCGGCGGCCGGCTGACCATCACCTACAACGCCGACGGCGGCCACAAGGAGTGGGTGGACGCGGTCTGCAACTCGATCCGGCAGAACACCGGGGTGGACTGCGCCGGCGACCCCAAGACCGACTTCAAGACCGCCCGGGCGGCGATCACCGGCCACCAGATCAGCGGCGCGTTCCGCACCGGCTGGCAGCAGGACTACCCGCTGAACGCCAACTTCCTGTCCGACGTGTACCGCACCGGCGCGGCCGCCAACGACTTCGGCTACTCCAGCCCGCAGTTCGACCAGCTCGCCGCCCAGGCCGACGCGGCGCCCACCATCCAGGACTCGGCGACCGGCTACCAGCAGGCCGAGGCCGTCCTGCCGCAGGACATGCCCGCCATCCCGCTCTGGTACTACCGGACCAACTCGGGCTACTCCAACAACGTCCAGAACGTCACGTTCGACTCCTTCGGCAACCCGGCCTGGACCCAGGTCGAGGTCAAGGGCTGATCCCGCCCGTACCGGCCCCGTCCTCCCCGCACGGAGGGCGGGGCCCCGGCTCTAGGGCCCGTCCCCCGCTCCCGGGCGCGCCCCAGGTCACCTCCCGGAAGGAGGCACGATGGGCAGCTACATTATCCGGCGCGTGCTGCAGATGATCCCGGTGTTCCTCGGCGCGACGTTCCTGATCTTCGTGATGGTCTACGCCCTCCCGGGCGACCCGATCGCGGCGATGTTCGGCGACAAGGCGGCCGACCCCGCGCAGGTGGCCAGCCTGCGGCACAAGTACTACCTCGACCAGCCGCTGTGGAAGCAGTACCTGCACTACATGAACAACCTCTTCCACCTCGACTTCGGCACCAGCTTCACCGGCCGCTCGGTCGCCGACATCATGGCGGACGCCTTCCCGGTCACCATCCGGCTGGCCCTGGTCGCCTTCTTCTTCGAGATCGTGGTCGGCCTGCCGCTCGGCGTGCTCTCCGGCCTCAAGCGCGGCACCATCTGGGACACCCTGGTCCTGATCATCACCCTGCTGGTGATCTCGATCCCGGTCTTCGTGCTCGGCTACATCGCCCAGACGGTGTTCGCCACCGACCTGGGCTGGGTCACCCCGACCGTGCAGGACTCCGAGGACATCACCCAGCTGATCCTGCCCGGCGCCGTGCTGGCCGCCCTCTCGCTCGCGTACGTCGCCCGGCTCACCCGGACCTCGATCGGCGAGAACCTGCGGGCCGACTACATCCGCACCGCCACCGCCAAGGGCCTGCCGCGCCGCACCATCGTCACCCGCCACCTGCTGCGCAACTCGCTGATCCCGGTGGTCACCTTCCTCGGTACCGACCTGGGCGCGCTGATGGGCGGCGCGATCGTCACCGAAGGCATCTTCAACATCAAGGGCGTCGGCAACATCCTCTACCGGGCGATCGGCCAGAAGGAGGGCCCGACGGTGGTCGGCATCGTCACCGTGCTGGTCGTGGTCTACCTGGTCGCCAGCCTGCTCGTCGACCTGCTCTACGCCGTTCTGGACCCGAGGATCCGCTATGCCTGACGTGCACGACGAGAACGACCCCAAGCCGCTCCCCCCGCCCGGCAGCGGCCACCTCGACTACGTCGGCAACCAGGGGCTGCTGGTCGAGCAGGACACCCTGATCGAACCCGACCCGGCCAAGCGCGAGGAGGCCCGCAGCCTCTGGGGCGACGCCTGGCGGGACCTGCGCCGTCAGCCGATCTTCATCCTCTCGGCGCTGCTGATCGTGCTGCTGGTGATCATCGCGATCTTCCCCGGCCTGTTCACCAACGCCAACCCGCGCCAGGCCAACCTGGCCAAGGACTTCCTGCGGCCGCCCGACTGGACGGACTTCTTCGGCGCCGGCTGGTGGGGCTACGACGGCCAGGGCCGCTCAGTCTACGCCCGGGTGCTGTACGGGGCCCGGGCCTCGATCACGGTGGGCATCTGCGTCACCCTGGCGGTCACCGTCCTCGGCGGGCTGGCCGGGATGGCCGCCGGCTTCTTCGGCGGCTGGGTGGACAGCGTGCTCTCCCGGGTGATCGACATCTTCTTCGGCATCCCGCTGCTGCTCGGCTGCCTGGTGCTGCTGAACGCCTTCACCACCCGCACGGTCTGGACCGTGGTGCTGGCGCTGGCCGTGCTCGGCTGGACCCAGATCGCCCGCGTGATGCGCGGTGCGGTCATCACGGTCAAGCAGGCCGACTACGTGGTGGCCGGGAAGGCGCTCGGCGCCGGCACCAACCGGCTGATGTTCCGGCACATCCTGCCGAACGCGCTGGCCCCCGTGATCGTGGTCGCCACCATCGCGCTCGGCGGCTACATCACCGCCGAGGCGACACTGAGCTTCCTCGGCATCGGCCTGCAGGACCCGACCATCTCCTGGGGCGTGGACATCTCCTCGGCCCAGAAGGTGATCCGGCAGGCGCCGTACGTGCTGTTCTTCCCGGCCGCGGCGCTCTCCGTCACCGTGCTGGCCTTCATCATGATGGGCGACGCGGTGCGCGACGCCCTCGACCCGAAGCTGCGCTGAGCGAGGGGACGCCCCGTGACTACCGCTGTCGAGTTCGGCCGCTCCGAGCGGCAGGAGCCGTACCCCGGCCCGCTGCTCGAAGTCCGCGACCTGCACGTCGAGTTCAAGACCCGGGACGGGGTCGCCAAGGCCGTCAACGGCGTCAACTACACCGTCAGCGCCGGGGAGACGCTCGCCGTGCTCGGAGAGTCCGGGTCCGGCAAGTCCGTCACCGCCCAGGCCATCATGGGCATCCTGGACATGCCGCCGGCCCGGATCCCGCAGGGCGAGATCCTCTACCGCGGCCAGGACCTGCTGAAGATGGGCCGCGAGGAGCGCCGCAGGATCCGCGGCCAGCGGATCGCGATGATCTTCCAGGACGCGCTCTCCTCCCTCAACCCGGTGCTCAGCGTCGGCCACCAGCTCGGCGAGATGTTCCGCGCGCACCGCGGCGCCTCGCGGGCCGAGGCCAAGGCCAGGTCGATCGAGCTGATGGACCGGGTGCGGATCCCGGCCGCCAAGGACCGGGTGTCGGACTACCCGCACCAGTTCTCCGGCGGTATGCGCCAGCGGATCATGATCGCGATGGCGCTGGCCCTGGAACCGGACCTGATCATCGCGGACGAGCCCACCACCGCGCTGGACGTCACGGTGCAGGCGCAGGTGATGGACCTGCTGGCGGAGCTGCAGGCCGAGTACCACATGGGTCTGATCCTGATCACCCACGACCTCGGTGTGGTCGCCGACGTGGCGGACAAGATCGCGGTGATGTACGCCGGCCGGATCGTGGAGACCGCCCCCGTGCACGAGCTGTACGCCAGCCCCGCGCACCCCTACACCCGCGGCCTGCTCGACTCGATCCCGCGCCTGGACCAGAAGGGCCAGGAGCTCTACGCGATCAAGGGCCTGCCGCCCAACCTGCTGCGGATCCCCCCGGGCTGCGCCTTCAACCCGCGCTGCCCCCGGGCGCAGGAGATCTGCCGCCAGGAGGTGCCCAGGCTCTTCGACGTCACCGCGGCCGACGGCACGCCCGCCCCCGGCCGGGGCAGCGCCTGCTTCTTCTGGAAGGAGACCCTCGATGACGCCTAGTGGGGCCAGTCCGATCAGCGCGGCCGCACCGGAGGAGATCGCGTTCCGGCACCGGGTGCCCAAGGGCGAGCCGATCCTGGAGGTCCGCGACCTGGTCAAGCACTTCCCGCTGACCAAGGGGGCGGTGTTCAAGAAGCAGGTCGGCGCGGTCAAGGCGGTCGACGGGGTCAGCTTCGACCTGATGCAGGGCGAGACGCTGGGCATCGTCGGCGAGTCGGGCTGCGGCAAGTCGACGCTGGCCAAGGTCCTGATGAACCTGGAGCCCGCCACCGCCGGCTCGGTGCGCTACAAGGGGGAGGAGATCTCCCGGCTGTCGGGCGCCGCGCTGAAGGCGGTGCGCCGCAACATCCAGATGGTGTTCCAGGACCCGTACACCTCGCTGAACCCCCGGATGACGGTCGGCGACATCATCGGCGAGCCGTACGAGATCCACCCGGAGGTGGCGCCGAAGGGCGACCGCCGCAAGGCCGTCCAGGACCTGCTGGACGTGGTCGGTCTCAACCCGGAGTACATCAACCGGTACCCGCACCAGTTCTCCGGCGGTCAGCGCCAGCGCATCGGCATCGCCCGCGGCCTGGCGCTCAAGCCCGAGGTCATCATCTGCGACGAGCCGGTCTCCGCGCTCGACGTCTCGGTCCAGGCCCAGGTGATCAACCTGCTGGAGAAGCTGCAGGACGAGTTCAACCTCTCCTACATGTTCATCGCGCACGACCTCTCGATCGTCCGGCACATCTCCGACCGGGTCGGCGTGATGTACCTCGGGAAGATCGTGGAGGTCGGGTCCGACGCCGAGATCTACGAGCACGCCACCCACCCCTACACCCAGGCGCTGCTCTCCGCCGTACCGGTGCCGGACCCGAAGGCCCGCTCGGAGCGGGACCGGATCGTGCTGGTGGGCGACGTGCCCTCGCCGGCCAACCCGCCGTCGGGCTGCCGCTTCCGCACCCGCTGCTGGAAGGCGCAGGAGCGCTGCGCCGTCGAGCTGCCCGAACTCGGCTCGCGCGCCTGGCTGCAGGGGCTGGCGGCACACGACTCGGCCTGCCACTTCGCCGGCGAGCGGGAGAGCGGCGCGGGGGCGGTCGGCGAGCGGGGCGGTGACGGACCGGGTCCGGCTGCGCCCGGAACCGGCAGCGGGACGCCCGGCGCCGACTGACCCGGCCCGCCCGTACCACGGCCCGTCCCCGGTCACCGGGGGCGGGCCTCGCTGCTGTCCGGCAGGGCTCCCGGGTGACAGGTCAACGGATCGTCAACTCTCTTTGCATAAAACGGACTTGATCGTCCGATATGCGGTGTTCAATCTGTGAAACTCTGTGAACGATATGCGAGAGATTACGGCGGAATACATCGTCTTGGCAGGGCCATGTAACAGAAAAGAGATGTGCCAGCGATTCCGCGCGGGGGGAGGGGTGATCGATAGTTGCTCCACGCGGATCAGCGGGCGCGTCGCCAACTTGGCGACGGCTCCCCAATGTTGGCCTTCAGCCTGCCTGGAACACCGGGCGGCGAAGGAGCTACTTCGTTCCCCGCCCTGACTCGAGAGGCAGTTGAATGAGGCTCACCAAGGCAATGCGATGGACAGTGGTGGCGGCCTCCACCGTCCTGGCTGTGGCCGCCTGCAGCAATGGCGGGAGCACCAGCAGCAACGGGGCCAAGCCGTCCCAGAACAACAACGCTCCCGCCAAGGACGGCGGCACGTTCCGGCTGGGCATTGTCGAGCCGACCGCGATCGACCCCTACAACACGCAGGAGTCCGAGGGCACCCTGGTCACCCAGGCCCTGTTCACCGGCCTGACCAGCGTCGACGCCGACGGCAAGCTGTCCAACGCGCTCGCCGAGAGCCGCACCCCGAACGACGACTGCAGCCAGTGGACGTTCAAGATCAAGAGCGGCACCACCTTCAGCAACGGTGAGGCCGTCGACGCCGAGTCCTTCATCCGCGGCTGGACCCGCGCCGCCGCCAAGGACGCCGCCTCCGACGTCGCGTACCACATGGCCGAGATCGACGGCTTCGACAAGCTCCAGGACGGCTCCGCGACCACCTTCTCCGGCCTGACCGCGCCGGACCCGAACACCCTGGTCGTCAAGCTCGCCATCAAGGACTGCGAGTTCGACCTGCGGACCTTCCACACCGTGTTCAGCCCGGTGACCAAGGACGCCGGTCCGGCCACCAACAAGACCTACAACGACCAGCCGATCGGCAACGGCCCGTTCAAGCTGGACGGCCCCTGGCAGCACAACAGCAAGATCACCCTGGTCCGCAACGACAGCTACGGGCTGACGAAGGCGCACCTGGACAAGGTCGAGATCTCCATCCTGAACTCGGCCAACGCCGACCAGCTGGAGTACCAGGGCTTCCAGGCCGGCCAGTTCGACTGGGCCCGGATGCCCACCGAGCAGCTCGGCGCGGCCAAGGCCGTCTACGAGCCCAAGGGCGAGTTCCTCAACTGGGACGCCAACGGCATGAACTACATCCTGCCGATCACCTTCAACGGTCCGCTGAAGAGCAAGGAGGCCCGCGAGGCGGTCTCCTACGCGATCGACCGTGACGCGATCGTCGCCGGTGTGTTCAAGGGCTTCCGCAACAAGGCCACCACGCTGGTCCCGCCGGCCTTCAAGGACGCCTACCAGCCCGGCGTCTGCACCAGCTGCGGCAAGCAGGACAAGGACAAGGCCAAGGAGCTCGCGGCCAAGGCCGGCCTGACCCCCGGCACCAAGCTGTACTTCGGCTACAACACCGGTGGCGGCCACGACGCCTGGGTGCAGGCCGTCGCCCAGCAGCTGAAGGAGGTCCTCGGCCTCGACGTCCAGATCGACGGCATCCCGTTCAAGGAGCTGCTGAAGAAGGAGCAGGGCCCGGACGCCACCGGCCTGTACCGCGCGGCCTGGGGCGCCGACTACCCGACCCCCGGCAACTTCCTGAACCCGCTGCTGTCCACCTCGGCGATCAACGAGGACCCGGCCACCCACGAGGTGCAGGGCGACAACCGCGGCCGCTACAGCAACCCGGCGTTCGACGCCCTGCTCCAGAAGGCCACCGCCTCCAAGGACCAGGCCGAGCGCACCAAGCTGTACCAGCAGGCCGAGAAGCTCGCGATCGGTGACGACCTGGCGCTGATCCCGCTGTGGAACCGCACCCAGCAGCGCGTCGCCAACACCGAGAAGTGGGTCAACCTGTCCTACGACTTCAACGAGAACCCGACCCTGTCGAAGGTCTCGCAGAAGTAACCGGCCCTTCGCACCAGGCGCAGCCCGTTCCTCGATCCGTACGGAATCCCACCGCCGTCGGCCCTGCCTCGACCAGGCAGGGCCGGCGGTCCACCGTGCCCGCCCGACCCGGCGGAGCGCAGGGGTGGGCGACGCCGATCTGCCGCAACCACACAGAGAGGCAATTCCATGGGCAGATACGTCCTGCGAAGGCTCGGCCAGATGGTGATCGTGCTGCTCGGCGCGACCCTCATCCTGTTCGCCTGCCTGTTCGTCATCCCGGGTGACCCGGTCGGTTCGCTGGGCGGCAGCGAGCGCGCCCGTGACCCCGCCGTCGTCAAGCAGCTGCGCGAGCAGTACGGACTCGACAAGCCGCTGATCGTCCAGTACGGCACCTACGTCGGCAAGCTGGTCCAGGGCGACATGGGTGAGGACTACACCCAGCGCCGCCAGGTCACCGAGATCCTGATGCCGAAGCTGATCAACACCTCCAAGCTGGCCGTCGCCGCGATGGCGATCGACGTGCTGCTGGGCGCGGCCGTCGGCATCCTCGCGGCGCTCAAGCGGTACTCGCTGCTGGACACCGTGGTCACGCTGATCACCACCCTGCTGGTCGGCTTCCCGACCTTCGTGATCGGCATGCTGATGCTCAACCTCTTCGCCGTGCAGCTCAAGTGGGTGCCGGTGATCGGCGACCCGAGCGATCCGGTGCAGCTCATCCTGCCCGCCTTCACGCTGGCCATCATCGACGCGGCGCTGGTCGCCCGGCTGATGCGCGGCACCATGCTGGAGGTCCTGCGCGCCGACTACGTCAAGACGGCGATCGCCAAGGGCGTCCCCAAGCGGCAGGTGCTGCTCAAGCACGTGATGCGCAACTCGGTGATCCCGGTGGTCACGTACCTCGGCATCTCGTTCGGCGGCCTGATGGGCGGCGCGATCATCACCGAGACCATCTTCAACTGGGACGGCATCGGCATGGCGATGTCCACCGCGATCCAGCAGCAGAACAACCCCGTCGTGGTCGCGGTGGCCACCTGGACGGTCGCGATCTTCGTGGTGCTCAACCTGGTCGTGGACCTGCTGTACGCCATGCTCGACCCCCGCATCCGGCTGAGCTGAGGGCGCCGAAATGACTGACGAAACGACAACTGTCCCGCTGGACAAGGACATTCCCGCCCAGCGCGGATCCGACGGATCCGGTGAGCCGGCCGTCAAGGTGGTCCGCGAGTGGCAGGAGGTCTGGCACCGCTTCGCCGCCAACAAGCTGGCGCTGGTCGGCCTGGTGCTGGTGGCCGGCCTGCTGTTCACGGCGGCCTTCGCGCCCTGGATCTCGCCGTACGACCCGCTCAAGCAGAACCTGATGAACACCCTCCAGCCGCCGACCGGGGAGCACCTGTTCGGCACCGACATCCTGGGCCGCGACCAACTCTCCCGGGTGATCTACGGCTCCCGGATCGCGGTGTTCGTGGGCCTGGTGTCGATCATCCTGACGCTGCTGATCGGCATCGTGCTGGGCGCGATAGCCGGCTACTTCGGCCGGTTCTACGACACCCTGGTGATGCGCGCGGCGGACGTCTTCTTCGCCTTCCCGCTGCTGATCGGCTCGATCATCATCATCACCGTGACCGGCCGCGGGGTGTGGCCGGTGGTGCTGTCGCTGGCCATCTTCGGCTGGGCCACCGTCGCGCGACTGCTGCGCAGCTCGGTGCTGTCCGCCCGGGAGATGGACTACGTGCACGCCGCCCGCGCGCTGGGCGCCGGGCACCTGCGGGTGATCCTGCGGCACATCCTGCCCAACTCGATCGCGCCGGTGATCATCTTCGGCACCTTCAACGTCGGACTCGCGGTGGTCGCCGAGGCCGCGCTGTCCTACCTCGGCGTGGGTGTCAGCCCCGAGGTCCCGGAGTGGGGCAACATGCTCGCCTCCGGCCGGGGCTTCATCGGTGTGTACGACTACATGTGGACCCTGCCCTCGCTCGCGGTGGTGCTCACCTCGCTGGGCTTCATCTTCGTCGGCGACGGGGTCCGCGACGCTCTCGACCCGAAGTTGCGGTGAGCGGCATGACGAGCACGGACGCGACGCGGAGCGGGAGCGGCAAGGGTATGGACAAGGCAGTGCAGGACGGTCCGGCCGTGGAACTGCGGCCGGACGGCGCCGAACCGGCGCTGCTGCAGGTCGACGACCTGCAGGTGGAGTTCGTGACCCGGGACGGGGTCGCCCGGGCGGTGAACGGGGTCAGCTACAGCGTCGCCTCGGGGGAGACCCTGGCGGTGCTGGGCGAGTCCGGTTCGGGCAAGTCGGTGACCGCGCAGGCGATCATGGGCATCCTGGACACCCCGCCCGGCCGGATCAGCGGCGGGCGGGTGCTCTACCGGGGTGAGGACCTGCTCACCATGCCGGAGGAGGAGCGCCGGAAGATCCGCGGCCGGAAGATCGCGATGATCTTCCAGGACGCGCTGTCGGCGCTCAACCCGGTCTTCTCGGTGGGCTGGCAGCTCGGCGAGGTCTTCCGGGTGCACGAGGGCATGTCGAAGAAGGACTCCTTCGCCAAGGCCGTCGAGCTGATGGACCGGGTGCGGATCCCGGCCGCCAAGCAGCGGGTCACCGACTACCCGCACCAGTTCTCCGGCGGTATGCGCCAGCGGATCATGATCGCGATGGCGCTGGCGCTGCAGCCGGACCTGATCATTGCGGACGAGCCGACCACGGCGCTGGACGTGACGGTGCAGGCGCAGGTGATGGACCTGCTGGCGGAGCTGCAGGCCGAGTACCGCATGGGTCTGATCCTGATCACCCACGACCTCGGTGTGGTCGCGGACGTGGCGGACAAGATCGCGGTGATGTACGCCGGCCGGATCGTGGAGACGGCCCCCGTGCACGAGCTGTACGCCAACCCGGCGCACCCGTACACCAAGGGCCTGCTCCGCTCGATCCCGCGCCTGGACCAGAAGGGCCAGGACCTGTACGCGATCAAGGGCCTGCCGCCGAGCCTGCTGCACCTGCCCACGGGATGTTCCTTCAACCCGCGCTGCGACGCGGCCACGGATCTCTGCCGGTCCGACCGGCCGCTCCTGCAGCCCGTCCTGGACGTGGACGGCGCCGAGCTCGAAGGCCGGCGCAGCGCCTGCCACTTCTGGAAGGAGACCCTCCATGGCTGAGCCCATCCTGGAGGTCCGGGACCTGGTCAAGCACTTCCCGCTGACCCAGGGCATCCTGTTCAAGAAGCAGATCGGCGCGGTGCGGGCGGTCGACGGGGTCACCCTCACCCTGCACAAGGGCGAGACGCTGGGCATCGTCGGCGAGTCGGGCTGCGGCAAGTCGACGCTGGCCAAGGTCCTGATGAACCTGGAGCGGGCCACCGCCGGCGAGGTGCTGTACAAGGGCGAGGACATCAGCCGGCTGAGCGGCCGGGCGCTGCGCGCGGTGCGCCGCAACATCCAGATGGTGTTCCAGGACCCGTACACCTCGCTGAACCCCCGGATGACGGTGGGTGACATCATCGGCGAGCCGTACGAGATCCACCCGGAGGTGGCGCCGAAGGGTGACCGCCGCAAGGCGGTGCAGGACCTGCTGGACGTGGTGGGGCTGAACCCGGAGTACATCAACCGGTATCCGCACCAGTTCTCCGGCGGTCAGCGCCAGCGCATCGGCATCGCCCGCGGCCTGGCGCTCAAGCCGGAGATCATCATCTGCGACGAGCCGGTCTCCGCGCTCGACGTCTCGGTCCAGGCCCAGGTGATCAACCTGCTGGACCAGCTGCAGAGCGATTTCGACCTGTCGTACATGTTCATCGCGCACGACCTCTCGATCGTCCGGCACATCTCCGACCGGGTCGGCGTGATGTACCTCGGCAAGCTGGTCGAGATCGGCACCGAGGAGCAGATCTACGACCACGCCACCCACCCGTACACCCAGGCGCTGCTGTCCGCGGTGCCGGTGCCGGACCCGACGGGCCGTGAGACCCGCGACCGGATCGTGCTGGTGGGCGACGTGCCCTCGCCGGCCAACCCGCCGTCGGGCTGCCGCTTCCGTACCCGCTGCTGGAAGGCGGAGGAGCGCTGCTCGACCGAGGTGCCGCTGCTGGCGGTGCCGCAGGTGCTCAGCGGCCCGGCCGCGCACGAGTCGGCCTGTCACTTCGCCGAGGTGAGGCAGCCGACCGCGGCGGCCTGAGCGGGCGCGTACGGCAGCCAGGAGCGGGCCCCGGGGAACCTTCCCCGGGGCCCGTCGCCGTGCGCGGTGACGGGGCCGTGGGGGGCCGTGCGGGGCCGGGTGGGGCTGCGGGGTCACCTGGGGGGAGTGCGGTCGCCGGGCGGGCCGGGTACGGGCCGCGTGGCCCTGTGCGGGCGGTGCGGGCGGTGCGGAGCCGCCGGGGGCGCGCAGGGGCGGCCCGGGAGCGGGAAACGGGGCGGGCCCCGGGGAGTGTTCCCCGGGGCCCGCCCCGTCGGTTGCCGGGCGGCCTGCGCCCGATCAGTGCCGAGAGATCATCACTTGCTGAAGCCGATGTTCTCGTAGATGTAGTCCGACAGGCCCGGGGCACCCAGGTTGGCGACCGTCTTCTTCACACCGAAGATGGCGGGGCGCTGGTACAGGGTGATCAGACCGGCGACCTTCCAGGCCTCCGCGTCGGCCTTGTTGATGGCCTCGAACTCGGCGTCGGTGGTCTGGGCCGAAGCCGCGTCCGCCATCGCCTTGTCCAGCTCGGGGCTGCCGACCTGGCTGTAGTTGGCGCCACCGTCGGTCTTGAAGTTCGCGGTCGAGGAGCTCGCCGGGAACGGGGTGCCGATCAGCGAGAACGCCGTCATGTCGAAGTCGAACTTGTAGATGTACTTGTCGAAGAACTCGTTCGACGGAGCGGTGAAGATGGTCACCTTGACGCCGACCTGCTGCAGCATCTGGGTGAGCATGGAGCCCTCGTTGGTCGCCACGGTCACGCCGGCCGGGATGACGAACTTGAGGTTGAGCTCCTTGCCGTCCTTCTTGCGGACGTCGCCCTCGAGCTTCCAGCCCGCCTCGTCCAGCATCTTCTTGGCGGCCTCGGGGTCGAACTTGCTCAGACCGTCCGAGTTGTCCTTGTAACCGTTCTGGTTCGGCACCAGGAAGTGGTTGTTCATCGCGACGGCCGGCCAGCCGAGGCCGTTCAGGTCCGACTTGGCGATGGTGTCGCGGTCGATGGCCTTGAAGATGGCCTGGCGGACCTTGACGTCGGTCAGCATCGGCGACTTGCCGTTGAGCATGAAGTGGCGGAAGTTCGGGCCGCCGGCCTCACGGACCTCGCCGTCCGCGGTCGCCTGGATCTGCTTGAAGCCGGAGGCGTCCGGGCCGTTGTTGTAGAAGTCGATCTCGCCGTTCTGGAACGCCTGCGGCATGGTGTTGGTTTCCATGGCCTTGAAGACGATCTTGTCCAGCATCGGCTTCTGGCCCCACCAGTTGGGGTCCGGCACGACGGTGGCGGTCTTGGCGGTCTGGTCGATCTTGTCCAGCTTGTACGGGCCGGCCGAGACCGGGATCTTGTCCACGTACGCGGTGTTGAAGGCGTCCGGGGTCGAGACGTACTTGGCCGGGAAGAGCGGCGCGTTGGCGGCGTTGTTGAACAGCGCCTGCCACTCGGAGAACGGCGTCTTGAAGGTCATGACGGCCTGGTAGTCGTCAACACCCTTGACGACGCTCTCGACCTGGTCGAAACCGGTGGTCGAGGTGGCCTTGAACGCCTCGTTCGAGCCGTTCTGGGACTTCCAGTTGGCCTCGATGTCCTGCCAGGTGATCGGCGTGCCGTCGTTCCACTTGGCCTTCGGGTTGAGGGTCCAGGTGACGACCTGCTTGCCGTCCTTGGTCTCGGCCTTGGCGTCGAGCAGGTAGTCCTTGTTCGGGGTCTGCGTGCCACCGGCGTCCGAACGCCAGAAGGTCGGCATGAGCGCCTTCATGACATCGGTGGTGGAGACCTCGTTGCCGTCCGCCTCCAGCGGGCTCCACTGGCTGGGGAGCTGGTCGATCGCCCAGTTGAGGGTGCCGCCCTGCTTCAGCTCGCTGCGGTCCTTCTCGTTGATGGCCCGCTGGGTCATCTTCGGGGCCTCGGACTTGGCAGGCGCGGCGGCGTCCCCGCCCGACTTGCTGCTGGAGCAGGCGGTGAGGGAGAGCGAGGCGGCGGCGATGGTGGCGACCAGCGCGACCGGAATCCGGGTGTGCTTCAAGGGAATCCCCCTGTGGTTACGGAACGGGTGATTGGAGCCCAGCGGTGCCGCCGGAGCGGATGGTGCTGGAGGGTTGGCAATGCGGCCTTGCGGGTGGGGCAGGAAGCGCCTGATGGGCGGCGCGGCTTTGTTTCGTGGGGGTGTCAGATCACTTCGAGGGCCGTCGCGAAGTGGCAGGCGGCCACGTGGTCGGCGGCCAGCCGGCTGTTCGCGGGGTCCTCGTCGTGGCAGCGCTGCTGCTCGCCCTCGGAGAGGGTCAGGAACTTCGGGCAGCGGTTGCGGAACCGGCATCCGCTCGGCACGTTGGCCGGGCTGGGCAGGTCACCGGTGAGCAGGATCCTGGTCCGCTCGCGCTCCCGGCGCGGGTCCGGGAGCGGGACGGCGGACAGCAGGGCCTGGGTATAGGGGTGGGACGGTGCGTCGAAGATCGACGCGGAGTCCCCGAGCTCGACGATCCGGCCGAGGTACATCACGGCGATCCGGTCGGCGATGTGCCGGACCACCGAGAGGTCGTGGGCGACGAACAGGTAGCTCAGGCCGAGCTTCACCTTGAGCTCGTCGAGCAGGTTGAGCACGCCGGCCTGGATGGAGACGTCGAGCGCGGAGACCGGCTCGTCCAGGATGACCAGCTTGGGCTCCAGGGCGAGGGCGCGGGCGATCGAGATGCGCTGGCGCTGGCCGCCGGAGAACTCCTGCGGGTAGCGGTCGGCGTGGTCGGGGTTGAGGCCGACCATCTCCAGCAGCTCGGGCACCCGGGCGGCGATCCGGTCCTTGTCCCAGTTGTGTGTCTTCAGCGGCTCGGCCAGGATGTCGCCGATCGGCATCCGGGCGTCCAGGGCCGCCATGGGGTCCTGGAAGACGATCTGCATGTCCCGGCGCAGCGCCTTGCGGTCGGCCCGGCCGAGGCCGCGCACGTCCTTGCCGAACACCGTGACGGTGCCGGCCTGACCGCTGGGCAGGTCCAGGATCTCCAGCAGGGTGGTGGTCTTGCCGCAGCCGGACTCGCCGACCAGACCGAGCGTCTCGCCCTCGCGGATGTCCAGCGTGATGCCGTCCACCGCCTTGACCACGCCGACCTTGCGCTTGATCACGGCGCCCTGGGTGAGCGGGAAGTGCTTGGTCAGGTTGTCGAGCTCCAGCACCTTCTCGCGCTGCTCGCGCGGCACGCTCGTCAGCTCGACCGCGGCCGGGATCTCGGGCACCGGGTAGATGGTGGCCGGGTCCAGCGCGCCGGCCAGCTCGTGGCTGCGGTGGCAGGCGGTCGGGTGGGTGTTGCCCTCCTTGACCGAGAGCACCGGCTCCACCTCGCGGCAGCGGTCGATCGCGATCGGGCAGCGGGCGGCGAACGGGCAGCCCTTCGGCAGCTCCACCATCGACGGCGGGGTGCCCTCGATCGGCGTCAGCGCCCGGCGCTCGGTGTTGTCCAGGCGCGGGATCGAACCGAGCAGGCCGATCGTGTAGGGCATCCGCGGGTGGTAGTACACCTCGTCGACGGAGCCGGACTCGACCGGCTTGCCGGCGTACATCACCTGGACGCGGTCGGCGAAGCCGGCGATCACGCCGAGGTCGTGAGTGATCATCACGATCGCCGCGCCGGTGACGTCCTGGGCCTTCTTCAGGACCTCGAGCACCTGGGCCTGGATGGTCACGTCGAGCGCCGTGGTCGGCTCGTCGGCGATGATCACCTTGGGGTCGTTGGCGATCGCCATGGCGATCATCGCGCGCTGGCGCATACCGCCGGAGAACTCGTGCGGGAAGTTGTCCACCCGGCGGCGGGGGTCCGGGATGCCGACCACGTCGAGCAGCTCGATCGCCCGGGTGCGGGCCTGCTCCTTGGTCATCTCCTGGTGGATCTGCAGCGCCTCGACGATCTGGGCGCCGACGGAGTAGACCGGCGTGAGCGCGGACAGCGGGTCCTGGAAGACCATGCCGATGTCCTTGCCGCGGATCTTCGACAGCTCGTTGTCCGACAGCCCCAGCAGCTCGCGCCCGGCGAGCTTGACCGAGCCGGAGACCTCGGCGGAGTCGGGCAGCAGGCCGAGCACGGCCATCGAGGAGACCGACTTGCCGGAGCCGGACTCGCCGACGATGCCGAGCACCTCGCCCGGGCGGACGGCGTACGAGACGCCGCGCACCGCGCGCACCTCGCCGGCCTCGCTGGGGAAGGAGACCTCAAGGTCCGTCACTTCGAGAACGGGCTGCGACTTGTCCAGCCGGGTGTCGGTCACCGGTCGGAGTCCTTCCTTGCTTCGGGGGGTGCTGTCGGCGGGCTGCGAGGGGACGGCCGCGCCGGTCATGACGTGCCCAGCACGTCGCGGGAGCCGCCGGCCACGGTGGCCTTGCGGTGGGCCTCGTTGCGCTCGGCCAGGGCCTTGCGGCGGCGGCCCTTGGACTTCGCACCGCTGGAGTTCGGGTCGAACGCGTCCCGCAGGCCGTCGCCGATGAACGCCACCGCGACACCGATCAGCACCAGGCAGGTGGCAGGGAAGTAGAACAGCCACTGGAAGGTGGGCGCGTTGGTGGTGTTGTCGGCGATGATCGTGCCGAGCGAGACGTCGGGTGCCTGCACGCCGAAGCCGAAGAAGGACAGGCCGCTCTCGCCGATGACCGCCGCGCCGACCTGGATCACCGTGTCGATGATCAGCAGGGAGGCCATGTTCGGCAGGATGTGCCGGAAGATGATCACGGGTCCGGGGACGCCCATGTACTTGGCGGCCTTGACGAACTCACGGTCCTTCAGGGTCAGCGTCATGCTGCGGACCACCCGCGCGGTGATCATCCAGCTGAACGCCGCCAGCAGCACCACGAAGATCAGCCAGCTGGCGTTGCGGAAGATCGGCGACAGCACGGCGATGATCAGGAAGCTCGGCAGCACCAGCAGCAGGTCGACGAACCAGGTCAGGCCCTTGTCCACCCAGCGGCCGTAGTAGCCGGCGAAGGCGCCGACGAAGCCGGCCACCAGGGTGCTGATGCCACCCACCAGCAGGCCGATCACCAGGGACTTCTGCAGACCGCGCATGGTCAGCGCGAAGAGGTCCTGGCCGCCCTGGTTGGTGCCCCACCAGTGGTCCCCGCCGGGCGGGGCGTTGAAGGCCATGTAGTCGTGGAACTTGTAGTCGTACTTGGTGAACGACGGGCCGACGTACGCGGCCAGGAACAGCAGGGCCAGGATGCCCAGGCCGACCAGGGCGAGCTTGTTGCGGGCGAACCGGCGAGCGGTCAGCTTGCCCCGGCTGGTCCGCTTCCTGACGGCGGCCGGGGGCTGCGGGGCGCCGGCCGTGGCGGTTGCCAGGGCGGCGACCGCCTCGCCGCCGGCGGCGGAGGTGTTCGACGGGGCGGGCTGGTTGGCGCTCATGATCTCTCCTCTACGGGTGTTCGGGTGCTCGGTCGGGACGGGAGTGCGTCAGCGCACTCGGACCCGGGGATCGAGCGCCGCGTAGAGCAGGTCGGACAGCAGACCGGCGATCAGCACCAGGCCGGCGGTGAACAGGGCGACCGCCGACGTGGTGTTGACGTCGTTGCGGGTGATCGAGTTGATCAGCAGCTCGCCCATGCCGTGCCAGCCGAAGGTCTTCTCGGTGAAGGTCGCGCCGATGAACAGCAGCACGATGTTGAACACCAGCAGCGGGACCACCGGCAGGATCGCGGTCCGCAGGCCGTGCTTGACCAGCGCCGCACGCCGCTTGAGGCCCTTGGCCCGGGCGGTGCGCAGGAAGTCGCTGCCGAGCACGTCGAGCATGGTGCTCCGCTGGTAGCGGCTGTACAGGGCGACCTGAAGGAGGATCAGGGTCAGGCCGGGGAGCAGCATGTGCTCGGCCCGGTTGCCCAGTGCGGCGAAGTCCCACCGGCCGGCGAACTCCGCGTCCGTCTCGCCGGTGAAGTGGATGGTGCCCGCGCCCAGGAACTTCATGGTCAGCAGCTTCAGGAACAGACCGAGCACGAAGACCGGCATCGCCAGGATGAAGAACGACGCCAGGGTCGTGAACCGGTCGAAGAACTTGTACTGCTTGATCGCGCCGATCGTGCCGAGCGCGACACCGCCGACCGAGCCGATCAGGGTGGCCAGCAGCAGCAGCCGGGTGGAGACGCCGATCCGGCGGCCGACCTCGTCGTTGACGGGCGAACCGTCGATCGACTTGCCGAGGTCGCCGTGGACGACGCCGTTGGCCCAGGTCGCGAACCGGCTGACGATGGGGGTGTCAGGGTTCATGTTGACGTCGTCGAGCGTCTTGCTGATGGTGCTCTTCGCCAGTGGCGGGTTGCGGCCCTCGTAGTTCGCCTGCGGGTGCAGGCTGAGCCCCGCGATGAAATAGGAGAGAGAAGCCGCGAGCGTGACCAGAATCAGATAATTGGCCAGCTTGCGAAGCATATAGCGACCCAAGGTGGTTCTCTCCCTCGTGCGGACCCGCGCTCACCGACGGAACAAGGCCCCCGTCTGCGCGATCCGTGAGGATGGCGGCCTCTGCACAGAGTGCCTTGGGGCGTCTCGAATGTCGGACGTTTGGTCAGAAAGTCGGTCGCCGCTGTGGAACGGCTCGCTGCCACATCTTGCTGACCTGGTGAAGACTTGTCGACCGGCGCTGGATCAAAGATTGGTAACGCCGGATCCAATCCTTGAGGTGGGGACCGGTTTTGACCATGGGTTCTTCGGCATGACCCGCAGGCCACAAGGGGTTTTCCAGGTCTGCACCGCCCCGGAACGTGCGGTTCCACTGGCGCGCAACACTTGAGCGCTTATGTCCGGTTATATACCGCCAATGGCGAGGATTCGCCAACAAAGGACCGCTGGTGAGCGGCTTGATTGACGATTGAACCTCTCGTGTTCCCACCGGCCACAACAATGGCTTGAACTCACAGCCATATGTCCGATATCCGGACGTCGGTGGTCGAAAGGCGTGGCACCCAAGGCACGAGGGCCGGGACCGATGGCTCGGTCCCGGCCCTCGCGGGGGAGTGACGTCGGGTCAGACGGTGAACTTGAAGACCCGGTCCTTGCCCGTCTTGTCGAGCGTGGCGGTGATCGCGTCGGCGACGTCCTGCGGGGTGATCGCCACCAGGGCGCCGTTCTTGCGGATCTTGGTGTTGGCGAACGCCGAGCCGACCGCGGCGTTCAGCTTGTCCAGGTCCCACTTGGGCACGATCTTGCCCGTGTCGTCCGGCGCCAGGGTGAGCGCCTTCGACGCGGTGACCTTGCCGAAGTCCCACTTCCTGGCCCCGGCGGAGACCGTGATCTGTCCGGCCAGCACCTGCTTGCCGAGGCTGTCCGCGGCCGCCTGCAGGGCGTCCTGACCGACCTTCGGCTGAGCGGCCGTCAGGTCCAGGCTGATCTCGCCGTCCGGCTGACCGGCCGCCCGGTTGCGGAAGGCCTGCTCGACCTGGTCCACCGCGCCGGAGGCGTTCAGCGTCTGCCCGGCCTTGCCCGGCACCACCTCGGTCTGCCCGGCCTCGGTGAAGCGGACGAAGCCCTCCTGCAGGCCCTGCCCGGACGAGGAGGCCAGACCGTCCAGCGCCGCCTTGAGCTTGGCCCGGTCGACCTTGACCTCCGGCGCGACGGCCTTGCTGCCGCCCGCCAGTGACCCGATCACCACGACCGGGTTGTAACTGTGCTTGGTGAGCGCGTCCACCGTCGCGGTGGAGTCGAAGCTCAGCCCGGCGCTGGCGGGGTCGAGGGTGACGCCCTGGCCGCCGACCTTCAGCTGGATCGGCCGCTGCGCGGTGGCGCCGATCGCCCCGTCCAGGGCGCTCACCGCCTGGTCACGGGTGTCGCCGCCGATGTCGGTGCCGAGCACCGTGGTGCCCTCGGGGATGTCCGCCTGGTTCATCATCAGGCCGGTGCCGTACGCCGCGGCGCCGGCGAACAGCAGACCGCCCACCGCGTACACGGCGAGCTTGCCGCCCTTGCCACGGGCCTTGGCGGGCTTCGCCGCGGCGGGCGCCGGCTGCTCGGCCGCGCCCTCGGCGGCGCCGCCCGCCTCGGGGTCGAACTGCGGACGGGCCGCGCCCGGCGCCGGCGGGCGCTGGGCACCGGCCGGCGAGGCCGCCCGGGGCGAGCCGGGGAACGGCTTGGCGGGCTCGAACGGCACATCGGCGAAGCGGCCGCTCGGCTGCTGGCCGTCGGCGGTGCGGGCACCGCCCGCGGGGTCCTGCGGCAGACCGGTGTCCGGCCGGCCGGGGAACGGCTGGGCGCCGTTCTGCTGGGCCTGGTTCGGCCGGCCCGGACCGGGGCGCCGGGCGTCCGAGGGCAGCAGGCCCGGACGCTGGGTCGCGAACGGGTCCGCGGGGGCGAACGGGTCCGACGGCGCGAACGGGTCGGTGGGCCCGAAGGGGTCGGACGGGGCGAACGGGTCGGCGGGGCGGGCCGCGCCGGGGCGCTCGGCGGCCGGCGGGCCCGGTATGCCGGCGGCCTGCGGCTCGTCCCGGAACGGCTCGAAACCACCGATCTGGGTGTCCTCGTGCTCCGCGCCGGGACGGGGCTGCCCGCCCTGGGGCGGCTGCCCGGGCCGGCCCTGCGCGGCCCGCGGCCCGCCCTGATCGGGTCCGGGGAACGGTCCCCGCCGGGCGCCGCCGGCGGTGCCGAACCGGTCCGCCGGGGCGAACGGGTCGGCGGGCGCGGCCGGCGCCTCGGCCGCGGGCTCCGGGAACGAAGGGGCCGCGAACGGGTCGTTGCCGTAGGGGTCGTTGCCGTGGGGCGCGGCCCGGCCCGGGCCGGCGGCGAACGGTTCCTGCGGGCCGGGGGCCGGCCGGGCGGCGGCGAACGGCGAGGCCGGGGTACCGGTCGGCCGCGGAGCGGACTCCTGAGCCGGCGCGGGCGCCGGGCGCGCACCCGGCGCGGCACCGGCCTGCGGACGGCCCGCGGCCTGGGCGGGCGCACCCGCACCCGCCGGCACCGGCGTGGCGGGCTCCTGACGGCCCTTCTGCCGGGGCCTGAACCACTCACCGGTCGACTCGGACTCGCTGGCCGCCGGGGCGGGGGCCGGAGCGGCCGCGGCAGGGGCCTGCGGGTCGTCCTGCCACTCGGGCGGCAGGTTGGCCGGGGGAGCGGACCGGGCGCCCTGGTCCATCACACCGAGCACCGGCGATCCGCCCGCGTCGGAGCGGTGCCGGGGCCCGGGCGGGCCCGCGGGCGGCTCGGCAGGGGAGTCCTCGTTCTTCATGGGCGAGCGCACCACGACCGGGGGGATCGGCCGGGAACCGGGGATGTTGATCCGCACCCGGGTGGTCAGCGTGGTCTCGGTCTTCGGAACGTCGTCGTCGGCCGGGACCTCGGCCGCGGCGGCGCTCCGCCCGGGCGGACCGAACTGGTCGGCACCGAAGCCGCCGGGAACCCCGACGCCGTACGGCGGGGTGCCCGACGGGTAGGCGTCCGGGCCCGGGCGACGGGGCTGCGGGTTGGCGCTGTCAGATTCGCGGCTGCTCAATGCTGCTCTGCTCCGGGTTCGCGCTCGGGCCGGGGCGCCGATCGCGGGTTGTGGGGTGTCCGCCCTGCCGAACGGCGACTGCCGCCGCGCGATGGAGTGGAGTGACCCCTCCGACACCAGCTTCTTCACGTGTTGGCTGCGGCAGCGGCGCTCGGCCACCGCAGGAATGAGCTCGAAGGTACCTTTCCGCCCTGCTCCCGAGGCCACCGGGGCCGCCGTGCGGCACCACCTTACTGGGAAGCGATCCCCGGCGACCTGGATCGGAATGAACCCGATACGCCCGAATGCTCCGGTATGGGACTACGGCCGGGGCGTTCTGACCGGCTGTCGCCGCTCCACCGGGGGCACCCCGAAGCCGTACCCCGACGAGGTCGGCAGGGTCGCGCAGACCACACCGCCGACCGAGCCGAAGAACAGGTAGAGATAGGAGGTCACCGCGGTGGAGATGACCAGATCCCCCTCCGGGCGGGGAGTCATCAGGACCAGCAGCACCGCGAACCAGCCCGCCAGCGGGATGCCCGCGCCCAGCTTCGTCCCGGTCACCCGCAGGCCCGCGTAGAAGACCGCGAAGGTGCCGGCCAGCGCCAGCAGCAGCCCGGCGGGCGCCCACAATGCCTGCACAAATGCTCCGCACAGCGACACCAGGGCGCCCAGGACGAAGAACAGCAGGTAGAGGGCGATCCGTCCGCCCCGCGGCGGCTGCGGCTCGGCCAGCCGCTCGGCCCGGCTCCCGAGCAGGGCCCGTACGAAACGCCTGATCACCGCAGCTCCTCCAGGTCGAGGCCGGCGAACAGGTCGGTCTCGGGCCGGCCCGGCCCGGCCTCACCGCGCGCCAGCTGGTAGTACTCGGTCGCGATCAGCGGCTGGCCGAGGCCGTTGCTGAGGGCGAAGAACGGGCCGTCGACGGTGATCTGCGTGGCGTGCGCCCGCATCGCGGCGGCCTTCGCGCCCGCGTACGCCGTCCCGTCCAGCACGGTGGTCACCACCGCGTCGTCCACCACGCCCGGGACGTCCGCGGGCTCGGCGACCCCGGGGAAGGGCGCCTTGGCGGCGGTCTCCCGCAGGCCCTGCTCGATCACCGAGCGGGGCATCCGGCAGTAGTAGACCTTGGCGATCCGCCAGGCCGGGCCGAGCCCGGGCCGGAACTCCGGGTCGGCCGCCAGCTCGTGGGCGCGCAGCGCGACCCGGTGGGCCTGGATGTGGTCCGGGTGGCCGTAGCCGCCGTTCTCGTCGTAGGTGACCAGCACCTGCGGGCGGACCTCGCGGACCACCGCGGCCAGCCGGCCGGCGGCCTCGTCGACCTCGGCCCGCCAGAAGCAGCCGGGGACGTCGTTCTCGGCGACCCCCATCATCCCGGAGTCGCGGTAGCGGCCCGGGCCGCCGAGGAAGCGGAAGTCGGTGACGCCGAGCTCGGCCATCGCCGCGGCCAGCTCCCCGATCCGGTACTCGCCGAGGGAGTCGTCCCGGTCGGCGGTGAGGTGGGCCAGCTCGGGCCCGATCACCTCACCGCCCTCGCCGAGGGTGCAGGTCACCAGCGTGACGCGGGCACCCTCGGCGGCGTAGCGCGCCATGGTGGCACCCGAGACGATCGACTCGTCGTCGGGGTGGGCGTGCACCAGCAGCAGGCGCCGGAGCGGCTGGTCGTCGGCAGCGGTCATGCCCGGCAGCCTATCGAGCGGGGCGGGGTCAGAGTTTCAGGTCATTGATCATCCCTGCGACGTTGCTGGTCACCTGCTGGATCGAAGGCGCGATCGAGCTGGACGCGAGGTAGAAGCCGAGCAGCGAGCAGATGATCGCGTGCGCGAGCTTCAGACCGGACCGGCGGATCAACAGCCAGACGATGACGAGCATCAGGACGGCGGCGGAGATGGACAAAGCCATTGCGGCTCACACCCCTTCTCGGGTGCGCCGCCCGCGGGCGGGGCGGCGGTCGGGACCTGCGGGGACCTGCGTCCGGCCCGGTGCCGGGAGGAACGGGACGTTCCGGCTCCGGGCCGATGGGACAACTCATACCCGATCGGTGAGTGCCGCATCACGCTCCGTGAGGCGCGCCGGGCGTGGCGGAGCCGCCCGGGCGGGGCGTTCGGCCCGGTGGCACCGGGGCCGGGCACCCTCCCGCCGAGGTTTCGGCGCGCTGCTCCGAACGAGTGATCACCGGGGACGTACCGCATAGGGTCTGGTGCCATGACCACCGAGAACCCCGCGGACACCTTCCCCCGGCAGTACGCGCGCACCCTGCGCTACACCGTCGGCGCGCCCCGCTCCTTCACCGTCGCACCCGACGGTTCCCGGGTCGCCTTCCTCCGGTCCGGCCCCGGCTCCGGCCGGGCCAACCTGCTCTGGACGCTGGACACCGCCACCGGTGAGGAGCGGGTTGCGGCCGACCCGGCCGCGCTGCTCGGCGGCGGCGAGGAGCACCTCTCGGCCGCCGAGAAGGCCCGCCGCGAGCGCAGCCGCGAGGGCTCGGCCGGAATCGTCGGCTACGCCCTGGACGGCGCCGCCGCGCTCGCCGCCTTCGCGCTCTCCGGACGGCTGTTCGCCGCCGACCTGGCGGCCGGCACCGCCCGCGAACTGCCCGCCGCGGGCCCGCTGCTCGACCCCCGCCCCGCGCCGGACGGCAGCCACGTCGCGTACGCCAACACCGCAGGCGAGCTGCGGATCACCCGGACCGACGGCAGCGGCGACCGGGCGCTGGCCACCCCCGAGCGGCCCGGTGTGACCTGGGGCCAGGCCGAGTTCATCGCGCAGGAGGAGATGGACCGCGACCGCGGCTTCTGGTGGTCCCCGGGCAGCGACCGGCTGCTGGTCGCCCGGGCCGACGACGCGCCCGTCCAGCGCTGGTGGATCGCCGACCCGGCCAACCCCGCCAGCACCCCCGCCGAGGTCGCGTACCCCGCCGCCGGCACCGCCAACGCCGAGGTCACCCTCTGGCTGGTCGGCCTGGACGGCACCCGCACCGAGGTGGGCTGGGACCGCGAGGCCTTCCCGTACCTCGCCCGGGTGCACTGGTCGGCCGGCAGCCCGCCGCTGCTCCTGGTCCAGGCCCGGGACCAGCGCAGCCAGCAGATCCGCACGGTGGACCCCGCGACCGGCGCCACCGAGCTGCTGGTCGCGGAGCAGGACGAGGTCTGGCTCGACCTGTTCCCCGGCGTCCCCGCCTGGACCCCGGACGGCCGGCTGGTGCGGATCGCCGACCAGGACGGCGTTCGGGCGCTGCTGGTCGGCGACCAGCCGGTCACCGACGCCGCGCTGCACCTGCGCTCGGTCGTCTCGGTCACCGAGGAGTCGGTGCTGTTCAGCGCCTCGGCCGGGGCCGCCGACCAGGAGCTGCCGCCCGGCTGGCAGGGCCTGTTCCGGGCCGGCGCCGACGGCGTGCGCCCGCTCGTCGCGGGCGCCGACGGCGCGGCCAGCGCCGTGCACGCCGGCGGCGTGACCGTGCTCGCCACCGCCTCCACCGAGCGCCCCGGCACCACCGTCCGGGTGCTGCGCGGCGACACCGAGCTCGCCACCATCGCCTCGTACGCCGAGACGCCGCTGCTCACCGCGCGGCCGCTGTTCCGCTTCGCGGGCGAGCGGCGGATCCCGGCGGCGGTGTTCCTGCCCACCGGCTACGACGCCGGACGCGACGGTCCGCTGCCGGTCCTGATGGACCCGTACGGCGGCCCGCACGGCCAGCGGGTGGTCCGGGCGCACAACCCGCACCTGACCTCGCAGTGGTTCGCCGACCAGGGCTTCGCCGTGGTGGTCGCCGACGGGCGCGGCACCCCCGGGCGCAGCCCCGCCTGGGAGAAGGCGATCGCCTTCGACGTCGCCACCGTCACCCTGGACGACCAGGTGGCGGCGGTGCAGGCGCTGGCCGAGGAGTTCCCGCTCGACCTCGGGCGGGTGGCGATCCGCGGCTGGTCGTACGGCGGCTACCTGGCGGCGCTGGCGGTACTGCGCCGTCCCGACGTCTTCCACGCGGCCGTCTCGGGCGCGCCGGTGACGGACTGGGAGCTGTACGACACCCACTACACCGAGCGCTACCTCGGCCACCCGGGCGAGCGGCCCGAGGTGTACCGGTCCAACTCGCTGATCGAGGACGCGGCGAAGCTGGAGCGCCCGCTGATGCTCGTGCACGGCCTGGCCGACGACAACGTGGTGGCCGCGCACACCCTGCGGCTCTCCTCGGCGCTGCTGGCCGCCGGGCGCCAGCACACCGTGCTGCCGCTGTCCGGGGTCACCCACATGACGCCGCAGGAGCAGGTCGCCGAGAACCTGCTGCTGCTCCAGGTGGACTTCCTCAGGAGCGCGCTGGCCGGCTGACCGGCCGCCGCCCTCCCACGGCCGGGACCCGCCCGGGTCCCGGCCGTACCCGTGACATCCGTCATGCCGCACGCACGAGCGCGGACACTGCCGGGCCACCCGCCCCGCCGGGGACCCTGGAGTGGTCGCAAGCACGGTGGAGAGGACGCGGGTGGGATGAGGACGAGGACAGGCACGGACGAGGTGGCCGCCTTCCGGGGCGTCAGCAAGAGCTACGGCACGGTCGACGCGGTCAGCGGGCTCGACCTGGTGCTGCGGCCCGGCGAGACGGTCGCGCTGCTCGGCCCGAACGGGGCGGGCAAGTCCAGCAGCCTCGACCTGCTGCTCGGGCTGCGCGAGCCCGACCGGGGCAGCGTCGAGCTGTTCGGCGGTCCGCCGCGGGCCGCGATCGAGGCCGGCCGGGTCGGCGCGATGCTGCAGAGCGGCGGGCTGATGAACGACGTCAAGGTGGCCGAGCTGGTGGCCTTCGCCTGCGCGATCCACCCGCGCGGCCACCGCCCGGAGCAGGTGCTGGCCGATGCGGGCATCACCGAACTGGCCGGCCGCCGGGTCGACCGGCTCTCCGGCGGCCAGGAACAGCGGGTCCGGTTCGCGCTGGCGGTGGCCGGGGCCAACGACCTGATCGTGCTGGACGAGCCCACCACCGGGATGGACGTCTCGGTGCGGCAGGCCTTCTGGGCCACCATGCGGGCCCAGGCGGACGCCGGGCGCACGGTGCTGTTCGCCACCCACTACCTGGAGGAGGCGGACTCCATCGCCGACCGGGTGCTGGTGCTGCACAAGGGGCGGCTGATCGCAGACGGCACCTCCGCCGAGATCAAGGCCAAGGCGGGCGCCCGCCGGATCGCGTTCGAGCTGCACCCCTCGGACGGCCCGGTCGAGGAGCGCCTGCTGCGCTCCCTGCCGGGCACCGTGGGCCTGGACGTCACCGGCCGGCCGGACGGCGTGCGGACGGTGCGGATCCGCTCCACCGACGCGGACGCCGACGTCGCCGCCCTCTACCGGGCGGGGCTGTACCCGCGCGGCCTGGAGGTCACCGGCCTGGGCCTGGAGCAGGCCTTCCTGACCATCACCGGCGAGCACGACGCCGCCGGGCGCAGCGAGTTCGCGAAGGAGAGCGCGCGATGACCACCCTGATCCGGCTGGAGATCCTGCGCACCCTGCGCAACAAGCGGTACCTGATGTTCACGCTGCTCTACCCGGCGCTGCTGTACGTCTTCTTCATCAGCGCCTACAGCGGCGGCACGGTGGCGGGCGGGGTCCCGGCGAAGTCGTACTTCATGGTCTCGATGGCCACCTTCGGCGCGGTCGGCGCGGTTCTGACCGGCTCCGCCCAGCGGATCTCGCTGGAGCGCAAGAGCGGCTGGGTCCGCCAGCTGCGGCTGACCGCGCTGCCCGGGCGGGCGTACACCCTGGGCAAGATCGCCTCCTGCGCGGTGACCACGCTGCCGGCCATCGCGGTGGTCTTCGCGATCGGCGCGGTCGAGGGCGTCCGGCTGCCGGCCGCCCAGTGGCTGGGGCTGGCGCTGGCGCTGTGGCTCGGCAGCTTCGTCTTCGCGGCGCTGGGCGTGGCGCTCGGGTACGCGGCCGAGCCGGACGCGGTGCAGCCGGCGGTGATGATCGTCTACATGCTGATGGCGCTGTTCGGCGGCACCTGGTTCCCGGTCTCCGACTCGCTGAAGGCCTTCGCCCGGTTCAACCCGGTGTACCTGTACAACCAGCTGGCGGGCTTCACCCGGCCCGGGCAGTCGCTGGACACCGGGGCGGTGGCGGGGCTGGCCGGGTTCCTGGTGGTGTTCGTGGCCGCCGCGGCCGTCCTGTACCGCAGGGACAGCAAGGCGGCATGATGGCCACCATGCCGAAGCCGATCCCGTCCCACCGTCCCGTCGAGCACGGGGAGGAGGGGCGGGGCGGCGGTGCGTTCGCGACCATGCCCGGGGCGCCGGTGGACGGCCGGCGCCAGCTGGTGGTCAAGCTCAGCTGGATGTCGCTGTGGATGGTCTACCTGGTCTACCCGGTCCAGGACCTCGTCCGGGGCGGCCACGGCACCGCGGCCGTGGTGGCCGGCTCGGTGGCGCTGGCGGCCTTCGTCACCTCGTACCTGGCGCTGGTGGCGATCCGCACCACCAAGCCCGACGAGTGGTCCGGCAAGTACGGGGTGGTCGCGGCGATGCTGGTGATCGCGGTGGTGACCTCGATCACGCTGGGGCAGGCGTGGCTGACGCTGTTCACGTACGCCTCGGTGTGCGTGGCGGTCGTGCTGCCGACCCCGCTGGCGCTGCGCGGGGTGGCCGGCGTGACCGTGCTGGCGCTGGTGATCGCGCTGCTGACGCACGCCGACGGCGACACCCTGTTTGCGATCCTGCTGCCCTGCTTCCTCAGCGGTCTGGCGATGACCGGCCTGCAGCGGCTGGTGTCCACGATGAAGGAGCTGCGGGAGGCGCGGGCGACCGTGGCCCATCTGGCGGCCTCCGAGGAGCGGCTGCGGCTCGCCCGTGACCTGCACGACCTGCTCGGGCACTCGCTCTCGCTGATCACCATCAAGAGCGAGCTGGCGGGCCGCTTCATGGACCAGGACAAGCAGGAGGAGGCGCGGACCCAGGTCGCCGACATCGAGAAGGTCGCCCGGCAGTCGCTGATCGACGTCCGGGAGGCGGTCAGCGGTTTCCGGCGGCCCACCCTGGCGGTCGAACTGGCCGCCGCCCGGACGGCGCTGGCGACCTCGCAGATCACCCTGGAGGCGGCCCCGGCGGTGGCCGAGGGCCATCCGGCGCTGGGCGCCGAGGAGGCGGGGGCACTGGCCTGGGCGCTGCGCGAGTCGGTGACCAACATCGTCCGGCACGGCGCCGGGGCGAGCCGCTGCACCGTGACGCTGGACGAGGTGTGGGAGGGGGACGGCGAGCGCTTCGTCGTCCTGGAGATCACCGACGACGGCCGCGGTCCCGGCAAGTCCGGTCCCGGGAACGGGCTTTCGGGGCTCGGCGAGCGGCTGCAGCTGGTCGGCGGCCGGCTGGAGAGCGGTGCCGGGGAGCGGGGCAGGGGATTCAGGCTGCGGGCGCTGGTGCCGTTGCGCACCGTGGCGGCGGGCACGGCCGATAGTCTGCCGAAATGATCAGAGTTCTGCTGGCGGAGGATCAGGGGATGGTCCGGGAGGCGCTCGCCGCGCTGCTCGGGCTCGAGGGTGACATCGACGTGGTCGCCCAGGTGTCCCGCGGCGACGAGGTGGTGGCCGCGGCCGTCGCGCACGAGGTCGAGGTGGCCGTGCTCGACATCGAGATGCCCGGGATGACCGGCATCGAGGCCGCCGCCGAGCTGCGCCGGCAGCGGCCCGCCACCAAGATCGTGATCGCCACCACCTTCGGCCGGCCGGGCTACCTGCGCCGCGCGATGGAGTCCGGCGCGGACGCCTTCCTGGTCAAGGACGCGCCCGCGGCCGAACTGGCCGAGGCGATCCGCCGGGTGCTGCGCGGCGAGCGGGTGATCGACCCGACGCTGGCCGCGGCCGCGCTGGCCGAGGGCGCCAACCCGCTGACCGGGCGCGAGCGCGACGTGCTGGCGGCGGCCGCCGACGGCTCGGTCAACGCGGACATCGCCAGGCGGCTGCACCTGTCGGAGGGCACCGTGCGCAACTACCTGTCGATGGCGATCCAGAAGACCGCCGCCCGCAACCGCACCGAGGCGGTCCGGGTCGCCCGTGAGAAGGGCTGGCTCTGACCGCTTCCGCTGACCCGGAAGCCCTTCTCCCGCAGGTCAGTTGAGCCGGTGCCGGGCCGACCTGGCCTCCTGGCGGGCCCGGGCGGCGGCGTCCGGGTCGAAGGCGTCCAGGATCTGCGCGTAGGCGTCCATCTCACCCGCGCCGGCCAGGAAGTCGCCGGTGCGGACCAGGAGTTCGGCGCGTTCCAGGCGCAGCTGGGCCGGGTGCCGGGGGAGCAGCAGGGCGAGCTCGGTGGCCCACAGCTGGGTACGGGCGTGCTCGGGACGCTCCGCGGCCCAGCTGCGGATGTTCCCGAGTACCCGCAGCACCAGGTCCAACGGCTGGGCCGGGGTGAGCAGTTCGGTGCTGAACCGCTGGCCGGCGGCGTGCACCAGCTTGGCCGCGTCGGCCAGGTCGAGCAGCCGCCCGCCGTGGAACGGATCGGCCAGGACGAAGTCGTCGCCGCCGCCCGGACCGCCCACCGCGACGATGAAGTGCCCCGGCAGGGCGATCCCGTGGACGGTGAGGCCGGCCCGGTCGGCGACCGCCGTCCAGACCAGCGACAGCATGATCGGCAGTCCGCGCCGGCGCCGCAGCACGTCCGGCAGCAGCGAGGACTCCAGCCGCCGGTAGTCCGCCTGCCGTCCGTGGAAGCGCTCGCGCCCGCCGAGGACGGCGGCCAGCAGCGCCGCGGTCTCCTCCGGCCCGCCGGGGCAGCGCTCGGCGACGGCGCGGCGGATCGCCGCGGCGTGCCGGTCGAGCGCAGCGTGGCAGGCCGAGAGCAGCTCGTCCAGGGTCGGCGGTTCCTCGGGGCCGTCGGGGCGGCCGAGGTCGCCCAGGGTGTGCTCGGCGGCGGCCAGCAGGCAGAGCAGCACCGGGTCGGGGTGCTCGGCCCTGGCCGCGGCACGGAAGCGGGATCTGCTCTGCTCGGTCACAGCAGCCTTCGTCGGTACGGGATGGTCGGGGCGGAACTCAGCTGTGCCCCCGCGGGGAGAGGCGGGCGTAGTGGTAAGTGTGACTGGTCGCGAAGCCCAGCCGGTCGTAGAGCGCCAGGGCGCCGTGGTTGTCGGCCTCGACCTGGAGGTAGCCGCCGCGCGCGCCCTCCTCGGCGGCCCGGGCGGCGAGTACGCCGGTCACCGTGGTCGCCAGCCCGCGCCGGCGGGCGTCGGGGGCGACCTCGATCGCGCTGAAGCAGGCCCAGTCGCCGTCCACGGCGAGCCGCCCGATGGCGAGCGGCGGCGCGTCCGGCCCGGGGCCGGGGACGGTGGCGAACCAGACCGACGGCCCGCCGTGGATCACCTGCCGGGCGGCACGCTCCACCGCGGGGTCGGCCGTCACTCGCCGGTAGAGCGACATCCAGCCGGAATCGGCGGTCCGTGCCAGCCGGACGGCCTGCGGCTCGCGGGCGAGGCGGGCCAGCTCACCGAGCGGCGCGACCCGGACCTCGGTGGCCGCCAGTGCGGCGCCGGCACGACCGAGTTCCGCCGCCAGCTCCGGCGGCGAACCGGGGTCGACCACCTCGACGTACGCGGGCAGACCGCGGGCGGCGTACCAGGCGCCCACCCGCTCCAGGGCGTCCGGCAGCGGCAGCCCCGGGTCGCCGAGCGCCTGGACCGAGTTGGCCCGGCGGGTGAAGCCGGCCGACGCGCGTAGCGTCCACTCCCCGAGCGCCTCCTGCTCGACGGCGGGCCAGCCGGCCGCGGCGATCCGCTGCAGCTCGACGGGCGTGGCCTCGGGCAGCGGGGTCCGGCGGGCCGGGAACGGCGGCACGGTCCTGCCCGCGACCAGCAGGTCCTCCGGGAAGCCCACCGGGTCGCCGCTGCGCGGAACCACGGTCAGTCCATGATCGTTCCAGGATTCGAGCACCCCGATCACATCGCGGAACACCGGACGGCCGCCGACCGGCTCCGACAGGCGGCGGACGGACACCCGTCGGCCCACGTCAGAACGGTCTATCCGGACCTCCGGACGGTCCGTGGCCGGGATTCCACCTGTCATCAGGGGCACCTCCTGTGCATTTGTGGTCTCTGACCCGCGATACTAGGTGCGGGCATCGACGACGCCGCGCTCACCCGCGCGACCGAGTAAACAGTAGGGCGGCAGCCCTTCCGAGGAGGAACGACAGCGTGACCTACGTCATCGCGCAGCCTTGTGTCGACGTCAAGGACAAGGCGTGCATCGAAGAGTGCCCGGTTGACTGCATCTACGAGGGCAAGCGCTCTCTTTACATCCACCCGGATGAGTGTGTCGACTGTGGTGCGTGCGAGCCGGTCTGCCCGGTCGAGGCGATCTTCTACGAGGACGACACTCCGGAGGAGTGGAAGGACTACTACAAGGCGAACGTCGAGTTCTTCGACGACCTCGGCTCGCCGGGCGGGGCCTCGAAGCTCGGTGTGATCGACTCTGACCACCCGTTCATCGCCGCTCTGCCGCCGCAGAACGCCGAGCACTGATCGGTGGCAGCACAGCTGTGAGCATCGAGAACAGCAAGCGCGCGCCGCTCCCGGGCCACCCGGGGGCGGCGCGCCGCGTGTCCGACCTGCTGCCGGTCTTCCCCTGGGACCGGCTGGAGCCGTACAAGCAGACGGCGCTCGCCCACCCCGGCGGCCTGTGCGACTTCTCCGTGGGCACCCCGGTGGACCCGGTCCCCGAGCTGATCCAGAAGGCGCTGGCCGCCAGCACCGACACGCCCGGCTACCCGACCGTCTGGGGACCGCTGGAGCTGCGCGAGGCGATCGCCGGCTGGCTCGGCCGCCGGCTGGGCGCCAGGATCGGCCCGCAGGCGGTCCTGCCGACCATCGGCTCCAAGGAGCTGGTGGCCTGGCTGCCCGGGCAGCTCGGCCTCGGCCCCGGCGACCAGGTGGCGTACCCGCGGCTGGCCTACCCGACCTACGAGGTCGGCGCCCGGCTGTGCGGGGCCGAGCCGGTGGCGTACGAGTCGGTCGACGAGCTGGACCCGGCCAGGGTCCGGCTGCTGTGGCTGAACTCGCCGTCCAACCCGACCGGCCGGGTGCTGCCCGCCGCCGAGCTGCGCCACGCCGTGGCGTGGGCGCGCGAGCACCGGGTGCTGCTGGTCAGCGACGAGTGCTACCTGGAGCTCGGCTGGGAGGCCGAGCCGGTGTCGGTGCTGCACCCCGAGGTGTGCGGCGACGACCACGAGGGCCTGCTGGTGGTCCACTCGCTGTCCAAGCGGTCCAACCTGGCCGGCTACCGGGCCTCCTTCGTGGCCGGTGACCCGGTGGTGGTCAAGGAGCTGCTGGAGATCCGCAAGCACGGCGGCATGATCGTGCCGGCCCCGGTGCAGGCGGCCACCGTCGCCGCGCTGGCGGACGACGCGCACGTGGCCGAGCAGCGGGCCCGCTACGCGGCCCGGCGCTCCGCGCTGCGGGCCGCACTGGAGGCGTACGGCTTCCGGATCGAGCACTCGGAGGCCAGCCTGTACCTGTGGGCGACCCAGGACCGGCCGTGCTGGGAGAGCGTCGCGGAGCTGGCGGCGCTCGGCATCCTGGTGGCGCCCGGCGACTTCTACGGTCCGGCCGGGGACCGCTTCGTGCGGGTGGCGTTCACCGCCACCGACGAGCGGGTGGCCGCGGCGGTGGAGCGGCTGACCGCCTGAGGGCGCGGGACCGCCGGGACCGACGGGATCGAGGCGACCCGGCAGGTCGTCGAGGGCTCCCCGCAGA
>NZ_JBEZIR010000024.1:0-86381 GCF_040651175.1 Kitasatospora sp. NPDC048540 | reverse complement strand
GCACGAGCTGCACCGGCCGATCCAGCTGGCCGAGCGGGCGGCGCAGGCCCGGATGGGCCGCCGTCGGGGCGGGCGGCCCGGTGGCCGCCCGCCCCCGCGCTCAGAGCTCCGGCAGCGGCGGCGGCGTCTTGGCCGGCGCCTCGGCCAGCGCCGCCAGGGCGATCCGCACCCCTTCGGCGAGCTGCGGGTCGACCCCGGCCGCCCACTGGTGCGGGGCGATCGGCACCTCGACGTCCGGGTCGACGCCGTGGTTCTCCACACCCCAGCCGTAACCCTCCAGCCAGAAGGCGTACTTGGGCTGGGTCACGCCGGTGCCGTCCACCAGCGCGTACTTGCTGTCGATGCCGATCACACCGCCCCAGGTGCGCATGCCGACCACCGGGCCGATGCCGAGCGCCTGGATGGCCGCGTTGACGATGTCGCCGTCCGAGCCGGAGAACTCGTCGGCCAGCGCCACCACCGGGCCGCGCGGCGCGTCCTCCGGGTACGAGGTCGGGTTGGCCACGTCCCGGGCCGGGGCCCAGCCGATGATCCGGCGGTTGAGCTTCTCGATGATCAGCTGCGAGGTGTGGCCGCCGCGGTTCTCCCGCAGGTCGACCACCACGCCCTGCTTGGCCATCTCCACCCGCAGGTCGCGGTGGAGCTGGGCCCAGCCGGGGCTGGCCATGTCCGGGACGTGCAGGTAGCCGAGCCGGCCGCCGGACAGCTCCCGGGTCTCGGCCCGCCGGCCGGCCACCCAGTCGTGGTAGCGCAGCGCCTCCTCGTCGGCCAGCGGCACCACCACCGGGTGGCGCTCGCCGGTGCCGTCCTTGCCGGTGACGGTCAGCTCCACCGGCTGGCCGGCGGTCCCGGCCAGCAGCGGCGCCGGCCCGGTCACCGGGTCGACCGGGCGGCCGTTGACCGCGAGGATCGCGTCACCCGGGCGGACGGCCGCGCCGGGCGCGGCCAGCGGCGAGCGGGCCCGCGGGTCCGAGGACTCGCCGGGCAGGATCCGGGCGATCCGCCAGACGTCGCCGTCGCGGACCAGGTCGGCACCGAGCAGCCCCTGCCGGCGGGCCTCCTCGGTACCCCGGCCGGGGGCCCGGACGTAGGCGTGCGAGGTGCCGAGTTCGCCGACCGTCTCCCAGAGCAGGTCGACCAGCTCGTCGTGGGTGCCGACCTTGTCGAGCAGCGGGCGGTAGCGCTCCAGCACCCCGGCCCAGTCCACGCCGTTCATGTCGGCCCGCCAGAAGTTGTCCCGCATCAGGCGGCCGTTCTCGTCGAACATCTGCCGCCACTCGGCGGCCGGGTCGACGGTGACCCGCACCCGGGCGAGGTCCACCTCCAGGTCGTCGTCCTCACCGGCCTTGGACTCCGCCGGCAGCACCCGCAGGCGGCCCTCGTCCAGCACCACGAGCCTGGTGCCGTCACCGCTGACGGCGTACCCGTCCACCTCGGAGACCAGCTCCTCGGCCTTGCGCCGGGTGAAGTCGAAGCGCTCCAGGGCCGGGCGCGGGTGGCCGTCCTCCAGCGAGGCGGCGATGTCGCCCAGCTCGCCCAGCAGCGGGACCCGCGTCCACAGCACGCCCTCCTTGGTGGCGTGCAGGCCGCCGAACTGGCCGCCCGCCACCGGGAACGGGATGATCCGGTCGCCGAGGCCGTCCAGGTCCACCCGGGTGACCGGGGGTGCCTGCTCGCCGTCCTCCTTGGCCGCCGCGGCGCCGTCCTTGGCGTCCTTGGCGTCCTTGCCGCCCTTCGCCTCCTCCGGCTCGCCACCGGCCGGCCGCCCGGCCCGCTGCGGTCCGAACGGTGACGGCGTGTCGGCCGCCAGCGTCAGCAGGTACGGCCGGGCGCCGGTCGGGAACGACAGGTCGAACACGTGGGAGTCGTACACCGGGTCGAAGTTGCGCACCGACAGGAAGGCCAGGTGCCGGCCGTCCGCGGTGAAGGCCGGCGAGTAGTCGGCGAACCGCTGCGGGGTGGCCTCGGAGACCGTACGGGTGGCCAGGTCGGCCAGCATGATCTGGCGCAGCCCCCACGGGCCCAGCACCGGCTGGGACCACGCCAGCCAGCCCGAGTCCGGACTGAACACCAGGCCGCTGACCTCGCCGTCCGCGCTGCGCAGCAGCTCGTGCACGGCGCCGCCGTCGAGCGGGACGAGCAGCAGCCGGCCGTCGTGCGAGGCCACCGCCAGCTGCCCGCCGTCCGGCGAGACCGCCAGGTCGAGCACCCGGCCGAGCTGCCCGGCGGCGAGCCGGCGCCGCTCGGCGCCCAGCACGTCCGGGGCGTACTCGACGGCGTCCTCGCCCCCGGCGTCGGTCACCCAGACCGCACCCTGCCCGCCGTCCGTGCCCGGCACCACCCGGGCCAGCCGGGCCCGCGCCCCCGGGGTCTGGTCCAGCACCCGGGCCGGCCCCTCACGGTGGGTCAGCCAGTGCACGCTGCCGCGGACCACCACGGCGCTGGCCCGGCCGGTGCGGTCCGGCGCGACGGTCTCCAACTGCCCGGCGGCCGGGGTCGGGTGGGGCTGGCGGCCGGTCCGCGGGCCGGCCGGACGGACGTCCAGGCGGCGCGGCCGGGCGCCGTCCAGACCGTCCAGCAGCCACAGGTCGCCGGCGCTGTGCCAGACCACCCGGGTGCCGTCGGTGCTCGCGTTGCGGGCGTAGAACGGGCCGTCGGTGTGCCGGCGCAGGTCCGAGCCGTCCGGCAGGCTGGAGTACAGCTGCCCGCTGCCCTCGTGGTCGGAGAGGAAGGCGACCCGCTCCCCCACCCACATCGGGGACTCGATGTTGCCGTCCAGCTCCTGGTGCAGCCGCTCGAACTCCTGCGCGCCGATCCAGAGTTTCCCCGCGGTGCCGCCGCGGTAGCGCTTCCACCAGCCCGGCTCGCGGCTGATCGCGGAGAGCAGCAGCGCCCGCTCGCCCCCGGGCTCGAACGCGAGCCCGCCGATCGGCCCGTACGGCAGCCGGGTGGGCTCGCCGCCGTCCAGCTCCAGCGCGAACGCCCAGGACCGGCGGATGGTGGCCTGCCCGGCGGTGGTGGTCGCGACCGGCCGGCCGTCGGCGGTCCAGCCGCGCAGCGCGGTGAACGGGCTGCCCCAGTGGGTGAGCCGGCGCGCCGGGCCGCCGTCGACCGGGGCTACGTGGATCTCCGGCGCGCCGTCGCGGGTGGAGGCGAAGGCGACCAGCCGGCCGTCGGGCGAGAACCGGGGCCGGCTGACCGGGACCTGATCGGCGGTCAGCCGCCAGGCCCGGCCGCCGTCGACCGGGGCCAGCCAGATGTCGTCGTCGGCGACGAAGGTGACGAGGTCGCCGTGCAGGTGCGGGTGGCGCAGGTAGGCGCCCGTGGAGGTGCTCTCTGGTTCGGTCACAGCAGTCACCCTAGGCAGGGCCCGGCGGGGCGGCCAAGGGTTTCTTCGAGGGCGAACCCCGCGCTCCGGCGGGCCGCGGACTCAGCCCCAGCGGCCGGTCCGGCCGAGCAGCAGCGCCCCGGCCGCCACCCCCGCGGTGGAGGTCCGCAGCACCGAGCCGCCGAGCCGGTGCGGGCGGGCACCGGCCTGCGCGAACGCCGCCAGCTCCTCCGGGGAGACCCCGCCCTCGGGACCGACCACCAGCACGATGTCCCCGGCCGCCGGGAGCGCGGCGGTGGCCAGCGGCTCGGCGCCCTCCTCGTGCAGGACGGCGGCGAGCGCGGCCCGTTCCAGCAGCGGCACCAGCTGACGGGTGGTCAGCTGATCGGTCACCTCGGGGAAGCGCAGCCGGCGGGACTGCTTGCCCGCCTCCCGGGCGGTGGCCCGCCACTTGGCGAGCGCCTTGGCGCCGCGCTCGCCCTTCCACTGGGTGATGCAGCGGGAGGCCGCCCACGGGATCACCACGTCGACGCCGACCTCGGTCATGGTCTCCACCGCCAGCTCGCCGCGGTCGCCCTTGGGCAGCGCCTGCACCACCACGATCCGCGGGCCCGGCTCCGGCTCCCGGCGCACCGCCGTCACCGTGACGTCCAGCGCGTCCTTGCCCAGCACGGCCGCCACGGCGCCGTCCAGCCCCAGGCCGAGGCCGTCCGTCAGGGTGAGCGCCTCCCCCGCCGTCAGCCGCTTCACCGCCGCCGCGTGGCGGCCCTCCGGCCCGTCCAGCCGTACCACCGATCCGGGCCCGGCCGCGGCCAGCCGGGCGGTCTCGACGACGAACACGGGCGCGGTCATGGGACGAACCTCCGGTGGGGCGGGACGGGGGGCCGGCCTGGGCCGGGCGGGAACGGGAAGGGCGGAAGACAGGGGCGCCGGAGCGCGCGACACCCCGCCGGCCCGTCCGGGCCTGCGGGGTGTCGCGAGGGTCGGCGCCCGGGCGCCTCGGCGGCTCAGCGGCCGTTGAAGGCGTCCTTCAGGCGGGAGAACAGCCCCTGCTGGCCCGGCGCGAAGTGGCCGGCCGGCCGCTCCTCGCCGCGCAGCACCGCGAGCCGGCGCAGCAGCTCCTCCTGCTCGGGGTCGAGCTTGGTGGGCGTCTGCACCTCGACATGCACTATCAGGTCGCCGCGGCCGCCGCCGCGCAGGTGCGTGATGCCCCGGCCGTGCAGCGGGATCGACTGGCCGGACTGGGTGCCGGGCCGGATGTCGACCTCCTCCAGCCCGTCCAGGGTCTGCAGCGGCACCTGGGTGCCGAGCGAGGCGGCCGTCATCGGGATGGTGACCGTGCAGTGCAGGTCGTCGCCGCGGCGCTGGAAGGTCGGGTGGCTGGTCTCGGCGATCTCGACGTAGAGGTCGCCGGCCGGGCCGCCGCCGGGGCCGACCTCGCCCTCGCCGGCCAGCTGGATGCGGGTGCCGTTGTCGACACCGGCGGGGATCTTGACGGTGAGGGTGCGGCGGGCGCGGACCCGGCCGTCGCCGGCGCACTCGGGGCAGGGGGTCGGCACCACGGTGCCGAAGCCCTGGCACTGCGGGCAGGGGCGGGAGGTCATGACCTGGCCCAGGAAGGACCGGGTGACCTGGGAGACCTCGCCCTTGCCTCGGCACATGTCACAGGTCTGCGCGGAGGTGCCGGGGGCCGCGCCCTCGCCCGCGCAGGTGGTGCAGGTGACGGCCGTGTCGACCTGGAGTTCCTTGGTGGTGCCGAACGCGGCCTCCTCCAGGGTGATCTCCAGCCGGATCATGGCGTCCTGGCCGCGCCGGGTGCGCGAGCGCGGTCCGCGCTGGCCGCCGGCGGCGCCGAAGAAGGCGTCCATGATGTCGGAGAAGCCGAATCCGGCCGCGCCGAAGCCGCCCGCGCCGCCACCGCCGCCGTTCGGCGACAGCGGGTCGCCGCCGAGGTCGTAGACCTGCCGCTTGGAGGGGTCGGAGAGCACCTCGTAGGCGGCGTTGATCTCCTTGAACCGCTCCTGCGTCTTGGGGTCCGGGTTGACGTCCGGGTGCAGTTCGCGCGCGAGGCGCCGGAACGCCTTCTTGATCTCGTCCTGACCCGCGTCACGTCGGACGCCGAGTACCGCGTAGTAGTCCGTGGCCACCAAATGCTCCGGTTTGTTCCGCCTCTAGAAGTGCTTGCGACTGCTGCGCGCCGGCCTGCGGCGCGTGTGTCCTACGACTCGGCCAGGATCTGGCCCACGTACCGTGCCACCGCTCGCACCGCCCCCATTGTGCCCGGGTAATCCATCCTGGTCGGACCGATCACCCCGAGCTTCGCCACGCTCTGGTCGCCCGAACCGTAACCGACCGAGACCACCGAGGTGGAATTGAGCCCCTCGTAGGCGTTCTCGTGGCCGATCCGGACCGTCATCGTGGCGTCCGCCGTCTCACCCAGCAGGCGGAGCAGGACCACCTGCTCCTCGAGGGCCTCCAGCACCGGCTGGATGGTCAGCGGGAAGTCGTGTCCGAAGCGGGTCAGGTTGGCGGTGCCCGCCAGCATGATCCGCTCCTCGTTCTGCTCGGCCAGCGTCTCGAACAGGGTGGCCAGCACCGCGGTGACGGTCGGCCGGTCGGCCGGCTCGAACGCGGCCGGGAGCTCCTCCAGTGCCGTCGGCACCTCGGGCAGCGGGCGGCCGCCGGCCTGCCCGTTCAGCCGGGCCCGCAGGTCCGCCAGCACGGTGTCGCCGACCGGGCCCGGGCAGTCGACCATCCGCTGCTCGACCCGGCCGGTGTTGGTGATCAGGACCAGCATCACCTTGGCCGGCGTCAGCTGGACCAGCTCGATGTGGCGGACCGTGGAACGGGTCAGCGACGGGTACTGGACCACCGCGACCTGCCGGGTGAGCTGCGCGAGCAGCCGCACCGTGCGGGCCACCACGTCGTCCAGGTCGACCGCGCCCTCGAGGAAGTGCCGGATCGCCCGGCGCTCGGGGCTGGTCATCGGCTTGACCTCGGCCAGCCGGTCGACGAAGAGCCGGTAGCCCTTGTCGGTGGGGATCCGGCCGGCGCTGGTGTGGGGCTGCTGGATGAAGCCCTCCTCCTCCAGCGCTGCCATGTCGTTGCGCACGGTCGCCGGGGAGACCCCGAGACTGTGCCGCTCGACCAGGGCCTTGGAGCCGACCGGCTCCTCGGTGCCCACGTAGTCCTGGACGATCGCCCGCAGCACGGCCAGCCTGCGGTCGTCCAGCGGGCGGGCGGCGGGGCGGGGCTCCACCGCGCGGGACGGCTCGAAGGAACGGGGCTCGTCGACCATGGGCACGCACCTCCGTCTTCGTCCGTTGAGCTGTTGAGTGTCCGATATCTGGCACTCCGGCAGGCAGAGTGCCAGGACCTTACCAGCCAGTGTAAGGCCCGGGTCCGACGGCAGGAACGGGCCGCCCAGGTGATCCTGCCCGCATCGCCGGACGGCACCCGTGGCGCATGGTGCCCGGGGCGGCCGCGAGTGGGAGCATCGGAGGCGAGCGCGACGAGCGAGGGAGCGGCGATGTCGACTTCGGGACAGCACTCCCGGTTCGCCCCCGACCGGGGGCTGACCGGCCGGATGGTCACCACGATGTTCCTGATCGGCCTGGTCTACGTGGGGTTCACCGGGCTGCTGATCGCACTGCTGCGCGGGGCCTGGCCGCTGATCGTCCTGATCTCCGGCGGCCTGTTCGTGGCGCAGTTCTGGTTCAGCGACAAGATCACCGAGCGGGCGATGGGCGCCCACGAGGTCACCCCCGAGCAGTACCCGCAGCTGCACGGCACCATCGACCGGCTCTGCGCGCTGGCCGACATGCCAAAGCCCCGGGTCGCGGTCGCCGTCAACGACATGCCGAACGCCTTCGCCACCGGCCGCAAGCCCGAGAAGGCCGTGGTCTGCGTCACCACCGGGCTGCTGCGCCGGCTGGAGCCCGAGGAGCTCGAGGGCGTGCTCGCCCACGAGCTCTCGCACGTCGCCCACCGGGACGTGGCGGTGATGACCATCGCCGGCTTCCTCGGGGTGCTGGCCGGCGCGATGACCAGGATCGCCCTGTACGGCGGGTTCCTGGGCGGCAACCGCAACAGCAACGACAGCACCGCGGCCATCGCGGCGATCATCATCCCGCTGGTCAGCATCGTGGTGTACGCGATCAGCTTCCTGCTCACCCGCCTGCTCTCGCGCTACCGGGAGCTGGCCGCCGACCGGGCCGCCGCCCAGCTGACCGGCCGGCCGAGCGCGCTGGCCTCCGCGCTGACCAAGGTGACCGGGCAGATCGCCGCCATCCCGACCAAGGACCTGCGCCAGGCGCAGCCGTACAACGCCTTCTACTTCGCCCCGGCGCTGAGCGCCCGGGAGGCCGCCACCCAGCTGCTGTCCACCCATCCGTCGCTGGAGCAGCGGCTGGCGCAGCTGGCGAAGATCTCGGCCGAACTCGGCCGGTGACGAGGAGCTGGACGTGGGATTCCTGGACGCACTGTTCGGCCGGACCAAGCCGGTCCGGCCGGACCTGGACCAGCTCTTCGGGGTGCCCTCGGCGGCGCTGACCCTGGAGGCGGCCGCCGGTTTCCGCCCGACCGGGCTGGGCTCGGTCTGTTTCGCGGCGGTGGAGGGCGGCGCCTTCGCCGAGGTCGAGCGGCAGGTCCGGGCGCTGCTGGACGCCGACACCCCGAACGGCGGGGTGCCGGTGGAGGCCTCGCAGGACGCCTACGGGTACTCCTGGCTGCTCGCCCGGCACACCGCCGAGGAGCTGCCGGACCTGGTCAACGACCTGCACGCGGTCAACAGCGAGCTGGAGGGCAACGGCTTCGGCCCGCAGCTGCTCTGCTCGCTGGTCGGCTTCCGCAACGCGGCGGGGCAGCCGCTGGCGCTGGTCTACCTGTACAAGCGCGGGTCCTTCTACCCGTTCGCACCGGTGCCGGGGGGCGGGGAGAAGCGCAACAGCCCGCTGGAGCTGCAGGTGAAGGCGATGCTCGGCAACGACCTGCGGCTGGAGCAGGACCTGAGCCGCTGGTTCCCGGTCTGGGGTGCGCCCGGGCTCTGAGGCGGCGGCCGCGGGGGCGGGTCGGGGCGGGTGACGGTGCGTCGGGTTCCGTATAGTCCCGGCATGCGCAGCAGGCAGTACGGCCCGGACCTGACCCCGCCGTGGAAGCGGCAGCAGCCCGCCCCCGAGGTGGCGGCCGAGCGTGACCTGGTGGTCGAAGAGGCCGTGACCGGGTTCTGCGGGGCCGTGGTGCGGTGCGAGAAGACCGCCGAGGGGGTGACCGTCACCCTGGAGGACCGCTTCGGCAGGCACCGGGTGTTCCCGCTGACCCCGCGCGGGTTCCTGCTGGAGGGCCGGGTGGTGACCCTGGTGCGGCCGGCCGCCGCGGCGCCCGCGCGCGGTCCGGCCGTGACGGCCTCCGGGTCGCTGGCGGTGCCCGGCGCGCGGGCCCGGGTGGCACGGGAGTCGCGGATCTACGTCGAGGGGCGGCACGACGCCGAGCTGGTGGAGCGGGTCTGGGGCGACGACCTGCGGATCGAGGGCGTGGTGGTGGAGTACCTGGAGGGGATCGACGACCTGCCGGCGATCGTCGACGCCTTCGGGCCCGGCCCGGGGCGCCGGCTCGGGGTGCTGGTCGACCACCTGCTGCCGGGCACCAAGGAGCACCGGATCGCCGCCAGGGTGACCGGCGACCGGGTACTGGTGGTCGGCCACCCGTACATCGACGTCTGGGAGGCCGTGAAGCCCTCCTCGGTGGGCATCGCGGCCTGGCCGCGGGTGCCGCGCGGGGAGTCCTGGAAGGAGGGCGTCTGCCGCCGCCTGGGCTGGCCGGCCGACACCCCGGCCGCCTGGAAGCGGATCCTGGGCTCGGTGCGCAGCTACCGCGATCTGGACCCGGCGCTGCTGGGCCGGGTCGAGGAGCTGATCGACTTCGTGACCCTCGCGGAGGACTGAGCCGCGGGCCCGGTTCAGTCCACCAGGTCGCGCACCACGCCGTCGGCCAGCAGCCGGCCGCGCAGGGTGAGGGCGGCCCGGCCGTCGGCGAACGCCGCCGGGTCGAGCAGGCCGTCGGCGAGCGCCCGTTCGGCGGCCCGCAGGCCGTCCGCGGTGAGCAGGGTGAGCGGGCAGCCGTCGACCAGGCGCAGCTCGAGCAGGATCCGCTCGACCCGGCGGTCCTCGCCCGCCAGCAGTTCCCGGCCGAGCGCCGGGGTGCGCCCCTCGGCGAGCGCCTGGGCGTACGCGGCGGGGTGCTTGGCGTTCCACCAGCGCACTCCGCCGACGTGGCTGTGCGCGCCGGGGCCGGCGCCCCACCAGTCGCCGCCGGTCCAGTACAGCTCGTTGTGCTTGCAGCGGCCGGCCTCGGTGGTGGCCCAGTTGGAGACCTCGTACCAGCCGAAGCCCGCCGCGGCGAGCGCCTCCTCGGCGATCAGGTAGCGGTCGGCGTGCACGTCGTCGTCGATCATCGGGAGTTCGCCGCGCTTGACCCGGGCGGCCAGCTTGGTGCCGTCCTCGACGATCAGCGAGTAGGCGGAGACGTGGTCGGGTCCGGCGCCGATGGCGGCGTCCAGGGAGGCCCGCCAGTCGTCGTCGGACTCGCCGGGGGTGCCGTAGATCAGGTCCAGGTTGACGTGGTCGAAGCCGGCCGCCCTGGCCTCCTGGACGCAGGCCTCGGGCCGCCCCGGGGTGTGGTGGCGGTCGAGCAGCTGCAGTACGTGCGGGCGGGCGCTCTGCATGCCGAAGGAGATTCGGTTGAAGCCTCCCTCGCGCAGTTCGGCGAGGTAGCCGGGGTCGACCGACTCGGGGTTGGCCTCGGTGGTCACCTCGGCGTCCGGGGCCAGCCCGAACTCGTCCCTGATCGCGCCCAGCATGGCCACCAGGTCGCGGGCGGGGAGCAGGGTGGGGGTGCCGCCGCCCAGGAAGACGGTGCGCACCGGCAGCTCGGTGTCGCCGAGCACCCGGCGGGCCAGGCGCACCTCGGCCACCAGGTTGTCGGCGTAGGTCTCCTGCGAGGCGACCGTGCCGGCCGAGCGCAGCTCGGTGGCGGTGTAGGTGTTGAAGTCGCAGTAGCCGCAGCGGGTGGCGCAGTACGGCACGTGCACGTAGAAACCGAACGGGCGCTCGCCCAGCCCGGCCAGGGCGTGGGCGGGCAGGGAACCGTCGGACGGCACGGGAACGCCGTCGGGGAGTGCGGAGGGCATTGACCCATTGTCCCGCACGGCCCGGGTGGACCGTGCGGGACAGGTGGTGCGGGCGGGACAGGTGGTGCGGGCGCGGGGTCAGGCCTCGACGGTGCCGGCGTACATCCCGGAGACGGCGTCGGCGTAGGTCTTCTCCACCACCGGGCGCTTGATCTTCAGGCTCGGGGTCAGCTCACCGTGCTCGACGTCCAGGTCACGCGGCAGCAGCGTGAACTTCTTGATCGTCTGCCAGCGCTGGAGCTCGCCGTTGAGCCGCTGCACGAAGCCCTCGATCAGGGTGTGCACCTGCGGGTCGGCCGCCACCTCGGCGTACGACTTGCCGGCCAGGCCGTGCTCGGCCGCCCACGGCATGATCACCGCCTCGTCCAGGCCGATCAGCGCGGTGCAGAAGTTGCGGCCGTTGCCGATCACCAGGACGTTGCTGACGAACGGGCAGATCGCCTTGAACTTGCCCTCGACCTCGCTGGGCGCCACGTACTTGCCGCCGGAGGTCTTGAACATGTCCTTCTTGCGGTCGGTGATCCGCAGGAAGCCGTCCGCGGCGAGCTCGCCGATGTCGCCGGTGTGGAACCAGCCGTCCGGCTCCAGCACCTCCGCGGTCTGCTCGGGCAGGTTGTGGTAGCCGCGCATCACGCCGGGGCCGCGCAGCAGGATCTCGCCGTCCTCGGCGATCCGCACCTCGGTGCCGGGCAGCGGGGTGCCGACCGTGCCGACCCGGACGTCCTCGGCGCGGTTGACGGTCGAGCCGGCCGAGGTCTCGGTCAGCCCGTAGCCCTCCAGCACCGGCACGCCGGCGCCGGCGAAGAAGTAGCCGATCTCGGGGGCGAGCGCCGCGCTGCCGGAGACCGAGCCGCGCAGCTGTCCGCCGAACGCCGCCCGGATCTTGGTGTACACCAGCTTGTCCGCGAGGGCGTGCTGCAGCCGCAGCCCGAGCGGCGCGCTGTCGCGGCCGGTGGCGATCCGGTTGGCCTGGGTGGTGCGGGCGTACTCGCGGGCCACCCCGGCGGCCCACAGGAAGATCTTGTACTTGGCGCCGCCCTCGGCCCTGGCCTTGCCCGCTATTCCGTTGTAGACCTTCTCGAAGATCCGGGGCGCGGAGGCCATCAGGGTCGGCCTGATCACCGGCAGGTTGTGGATGATCCGGTCCACCCGGCCGTCCACCGCCATCACGTGGCCGGTGGCGATCTGGCCCGAGATCAGGGTCTTGCCGAACACGTGGGACAGCGGCAGCCACATGAACTGGACGTCCTCGGCGCGCAGCAGCCCGCTCTCCTGCTGGGCCACGCCCTCGTACGCCCAGCAGTCGTGCACCAGGCGCACGCCCTTGGGGCGGCCGGTGGTGCCGGAGGTGTAGATCAGGGTGGCGAGCTGCTCCTTGTCGATCGCGTCGACGGCCTTGTCCACCGCGTCCGGGTGCTCGGCCAGGTACGCGGCGCCGCGCTCCTCGAGCTCGGCCAGCGTGATCACGTTCAGGCCGGCCGCCTCGACCGGGCCGGCCGGGGCGTCGAACAGGACGACGTGGTCGAGCTCGGGGAGGTTGTCCCGCTCGGCGACCACCTTGGCGAGCTGGGCCTCGTTCTCGGCGAACACCGCGCGGCAGCCGGCGTTGGCGAGGATGAAGGCCGACTCGTCGGCGTTGGTGCTGGGGTAGACCGTGGTGGTCGCGGCGCCGGCGCACATGTTGCCGAGGTCCGCGATGATCCACTCGATCCTGGTGGCGGACGCGATGGCGACCCGGTCCTCCGCGCCGATGCCCAGCGCGAGCAGACCGGCCGCGACCGACCTGACCCGTACCGCGGCCTGCGCCCAGGTGAGCGAGCGCCACTGCTCGGCGCCGGGGGCGCCGTCGGCCGCGTGCTCGTCCACCGGTGCGGGGTACCGGTACGCCTCATGGTCGGGAGTGGCCTCTACCCTGCTGAGGAAGAGGTGTGCCACGGAGGGCGGACGCCGCTCGATCATGGACTGCACACTGCTCAACGGGGACCTCCGGGGGGCGGGTGGCCAAGGTGATGGAGACGGCGGATGTGGGGGCAGCCGTATCGGCCGACTTATTAACCAGCGAGTAACAAGACGGCAATCAGCAGCCTAGGGGGTACGGAGCCGTTCCGTAAGGGGGTCACGGAGGGTGGCACCCCCGCGGACCGGCAGTGCAAAGGACTGTACAAGCCCGCAGGTTCGGCAGCGAAGAGGCCGGACCCGAGCGGTACGGATTGAGAAAACGGGGATGCGCGGCATCCCGGCGACGACGAGAGTGTCACGGTGCTCATCAGACTTCTCCGGGCCCACCTGAGGCCCTACTCCCGACCCATCCTCCTACTCGTGCTCCTCCAACTGATCTCCACCATCGGCATGCTGTACCTGCCCACGCTCAACGCCGACATCATCGACAACGGCGTGATCAAGGGCGACACCGGCTACATCCTGCAGGTCGGCGGCGTCATGATCGGCGTCTCGCTGGCCCAGGCGGTCTGCTCGATCGCCGCGGTGTACTACGCGGCGCGGACCGCGATGGCGGTCGGCCGGGACATCCGGGCCTCGGTCTTCGACCGGGTGCAGAGCTTCTCCGCCCGCGAGCTCGGCCGGTTCGGCGCGCCGTCGCTGATCACCCGCACCACCAACGACGTCCAGCAGGTCCAGATGGTGACCCTGCTGGCGTTCACCCTGATGGTGGCCGCGCCGATCATGTGCGTCGGCGGCATCGTGATGGCGCTCAACCAGGACGTGCCGCTGTCCGGCCTGCTGCTGGCCGTGGTGCCGGCGCTCGGCGCGGTCGTGCTGCTGCTGATCCGGCGGCTGCGGCCGCAGTTCCGCGGCATGCAGGGACGGATCGACACCGTCAACCGGATCCTGCGCGAGCAGATCACCGGCATCCGGGTGATCCGGGCCTTCGTCAAGGACGGGCACGAGAAGCAGCGCTTCGACACCGCCAGCGAGGACCTGGCCGGGTACTCGCTGCGGGTGGGCCGGCTGCTGGCGCTGATGTTCCCCACCGTGATGGGCGTGGTCAACGTCTCCAGCATCGCCGTGCTCTGGTTCGGCGCGCACCGGATCGCCAGCGGCGGCATGCAGATCGGCGCGCTCACCGCGTTCCTGTCCTACCTGATGCAGATCCTGATGAGCGTCATGATGGCCACCTTCATGTTCATGATGGTGCCGCGCGCCGAGGTCTGCGCCGAGCGGATCGAGGAGGTGCTGGACACCGACTCCAGCGTCGTCCCGCCCGCCTCCCCGGTCACCGAACTGCGCGCCCGCGGCCTGCTGGAGCTGCGCGGGGTCGACTTCCGCTACCCGGGTGCCGAGGCCCCCGTGCTGCGCGGCATCGACCTCACCGCCCGGCCCGGCCGGACCACCGCCGTGATCGGCTCGACCGGCAGCGGCAAGTCCACCCTGATCGGTCTCGTCCCCCGGCTGTTCGACGCCACCGGCGGCGAGGTCCTGGTCAACGGCGTCGACGTGCGCGAGATCGCGCCCGACCGGCTGGCCGACGTGATCGGCCTGGTCCCGCAGAAGCCCTACCTGTTCTCCGGCACCATCGCCTCCAACCTGCGCTACGGCCGCCCCGACGCCACCGACGACGAACTCTGGCAGGCCCTGGAGACCGCCCAGGCCAGGGACTTCGTCGAACTCCTCCCCGAAGGCCTGGACGCCCCGGTCTCCCAGGGCGGCTCCAACGTCTCCGGCGGCCAGCGCCAGCGGCTCGCCATCGCCCGGGCCCTGGTCAGCAAGCCGGAGATCTACCTCTTCGACGACTCCTTCTCGGCGCTCGACTACGCCACCGACGCCCGGCTGCGCGCCGCGCTCGCCGAGGAGACCGCGGACGCCGCCGTGGTGATCGTCGCCCAGCGGGTCTCCACCATCCGCGACGCCGACCTGATCGTCGTCCTGGACGAGGGCGCGGTGGTGGGCAGCGGCACCCACCAGGAGCTCATGGCGGACAACCCGACGTACCGGGAGATCGTGCTCTCCCAGCTCACCGAGCAGGAGGCGGCGTGACCACCGCGAAGCAGGCCCCGGGCGGGGCCCCGGGCGCCGAGGCCCCGAAGCCGGGCGGCTCCCAGGAGGCCGCCGCGCGGCGCGGGCCGGCCGGACCGGGCCGGTTCATGGGCGCCCAGGGCGCGGAGAAGTCGCTGGACTTCAAGAACTCCGGCAAGCGGCTGCTCGGCCGGCTGCGGCCCGAACGCAACCTGATCACCGGGGTACTGGCGCTCGGCACCCTGAGCATCGGCGCCGCCGTGGTCGGGCCGAAGATCCTCGGCCACGCCACCGACCTGATCGTCGCCGGGGTGGTCGGCGGGCAGTACGCGCCCGGCACCACGAAGGCGCAGGCCGTGGAGCTGGCCCAGCAGAGGGGCGGCGACAAGCTGGCCCACCTGGTCGGCTCGGTGGACTTCACCCCCGGCCAGGGCATGGACTTCGGCGCGATCGGTACCGTGCTGCTCTGGGTGCTCGGCATCTACCTGGCCGCGACCGTCTTCGGCATCTTCCAGGGCCGGCTGGCCGCGCTGGCGATCAACCGGGCGGTGTACCGGCTGCGCAAGGACGTCGAGGAGAAGATCTCCCGGCTGCCGCTCAGCTACTTCGACCGGCAGCCGCGCGGCGAGGTGCTCAGCCGGGTCACCAACGACATCGACAACATCGGCCAGTCCATGCAGCAGACCATGGGCCAGGTGGTGAACTCGCTGCTGACCATCGTCGGCGTGCTGGCGATGATGTTCTGGATCTCCTGGCTGCTGGCGCTGATCGCGCTGGTCTCGGTGCCGCTGTCGGTGGTGGTCGCCACCCGGGTCGGCAAGCGGGCCCAGCCGCAGTTCGTCGCCCAGTGGCGCACCACCGGCAAGCTGAACGCGCACATCGAGGAGATGTACACCGGCCACGCGGTGGTCAAGGTCTTCGGCCGCCAGCAGGAGGCCGCGGAGATCTTCCGCACCGAGAACGAGGCGCTCTACGAGTCCGCCTTCAAGGCCCAGTTCATCTCCGGGATCATCCAGCCCGCGATGATGCTGATCGGCAACCTCAACTACGTGCTGGTGGCGGTGGTCGGCGGGCTGCGGGTGGCCAGCGGCGCGCTGTCCATCGGCGACGTGCAGGCCTTCATCCAGTACTCCCGGCAGTTCAGCCAGCCGCTCACCCAGGTCGCCTCGATGGCCAACCTGGTGCAGTCCGGGGTTGCCTCCGCCGAGCGGGTCTTCGAGCTGCTCGACGCACCCGAGCAGACCCCCGAGCCCGCCGTGCCGCAGCGCCCGGCGGCGCTGCACGGCCGGGTCTCCTTCGAGGACGTGTCGTTCCGCTACGACACCGACAAGCCGCTGATCGAGAGCCTGTCGCTGAAGGTCGAGCCCGGCCACACGGTGGCCATCGTCGGCCCGACCGGCGCCGGCAAGACCACCCTGGTCAACCTGCTGATGCGGTTCTACGAGGTGAGCGGCGGCCGGATCACCCTGGACGGCGTGGACATCGGCGCGATGGCCCGCGAGGAGCTGCGCTCCGGCATCGGCATGGTGCTCCAGGACACCTGGCTGTTCGGCGGCTCGATCGCCGACAACATCGCGTACGGCGCCGAGGGCGCCACCCGCGAGCAGGTGATCGAGGCGGCCAGGGCGGCCCACGTGGACCGCTTCGTGCGGACCCTGCCGGACGGCTACGACACGGTCATCGACGACGAGGGCACCGGTGTCAGCGCGGGCGAGAAGCAGCTGATCACCATCGCCCGGGCGTTCCTCGCCCAGCCCAGCATCCTGGTCCTGGACGAGGCCACCAGCTCGGTCGACACCCGTACCGAGGTGCTCATCCAGCGGGCGATGGCCCGGCTGCGCACCGGCCGGACCAGCTTCGTGATCGCCCACCGGCTCTCCACCATCCGGGACGCCGACGTGATCCTGGTGATGGAGAACGGGTCGATCGTCGAGCAGGGCTCGCACGAGGAGCTGATCGACGCCCAGGGCGCGTACCACCGGCTCTACCAGGCGCAGTTCGCTCAGGCGGTGGCCGAGGTCGACTGAGACCGCGGTGCGACCGGGGGGAGGCCGGCGGTGTCGGCCTCCCCCCGGCTCGTCCGGGCCCGGGGCTGGCCGAGCACGGTCGAGCCCAGCGCGATGCCCATCCCGAGCAGTTGGACCACCGTCAGGGCCTGACCGAGCGCGGCCCACCCGAGCACCGCGGCCGAGACCGGGCTGAGCAGCCCGAGCAGGGCGACCGAGGCTGCGGGCAGCCGGCCCACGCCGGCGAACCAGATCCAGTACGCGAGCGCGGTGTTGGCGATGGCCAGGTAGGCGTACCCGGCGAGGTTGGCCGCGGTGAGCGCCGGCGGGGCGCCCTCCACCAGCAGCGCGACCGGGAGCAGCAGCAGCCCGCCGGCGGCCAGTTGCCAGCCCGTCATGGCCAGCGGGCCGACGCCCTCCGGCCGCCCCCAGCGCTTGGTCAGCACGGTGCCGGTGGCCATGCAGGCGGCGCCGGCCAGGCCGGCCAGGATGCCGAGGGCGTCCAGCCGGGCGGTGGCCCTGAGCACCACCAGGGCCACCCCGACCACCCCCGCCAGGCCCGCCAGCAGGGACCGGCGGCCGACCCGCTCGCCGAGCAGCGGGACGGCGAGGCCGGCGGCCAGCAGCGGCTGCACGGCGCCGAGCACCGCGGCCACGCCGCCGGGCAGCCGGTAGGCCGCGATGAACAGCAGCGCGAAGAAGATCCCGATGTTGAGCGCCCCGAGCACGGCGGCCCGCCACCACCAGTGGCCGAGGGGCAGGACCCGGGTGGCCGCCAGCAGCACCAGCCCGGCGGGCAGCGCCCGCAGGGTGGCGGCCAGCAGCGGGCGGTCGGGCGGCAGGAACTCGGCGGTGACGGCGTAGGTGGAGCCCCAGGCGAGCGGGGCCAGCGCGGTGAGCAGCAGGGTGCGCGAGGAAGAAAGCATGAAAGTAACTTAGCACTAAGCCAATCAGTTGCAAGCCGCTTTGTGCTAAGCAGCTTGCCGCAAAGGCTCTGTGCCAGACTGGCCGCATGGACCGCACCACCACCGACCCCGCACAGCCGGACCCGGCCGACCCGGCCGACCCGGTCGACGCCATCGCCGCCCAGTGGCGCCGCGAACGCCCCGACCTCACCCCGCAGACCGAGGCGATGGCCGCGTTCGGCCGGATCTACCGGATCGCCAGGGCCATGGGCGAGCGCGCGGAACAGGCCTACGCCCCGTACGGGATCGGCCGCGGCGAGTTCGACGTGCTCGCGACCCTGCGGCGGGCCGGCGATCCGTACACCCTCTCGCCGCGCGAGCTGACCGCCACCCTGATGCTCACCACCGGCGGCATGACCGGCCGCCTCGACAAGCTGGAACGGGCCGGCCTGCTCACCCGCTCCCCCGACCCGAACGACCGGCGCGGCCTCAAGGTCACCCTCACCCCGGCCGGACTGGACACCGTCGACGGCGCCGCGGCCGCCGGGATGACCGTCCAGCAGCACGTCATGGCCTCCCTCGGCGAACGGGACGCCGAGCAGCTGAACCGGCTGCTGCGCACCCTGATGGCGGCGGCCGAGGGCTGACCGGCCGGCCCCACCGCGCTACCGTGGGCGGGTGAGTGACGAGGGATCGGCCACGGCCGCCGCAGCCACCGGAGCGGACGCGCCCACCACGGCGGACACCGCCGAGGGCGCCGTCCAGGACGCGTTCGAGGACCCGTCCGAGGACGCGTTCGAGGCCAACCGCCGGTACCTCGGCGCCGTCGCCTACCGGCTGCTCGGCTCGCTGACCGACGCCGAGGACGTCCTCCAGGAGGCCTGGCTGCGCTGGCGGGCCGCCGACCGGAGCCGGGTCGCCGACCCGCGCGCCTACCTCAGCACGGTGGTCACCCGGCTCTGCTACGACCAGCTCGGCTCCGCCCGCGCCCGCCGGGAGGCCTACTACGGCGAGTGGCTGCCGGAACCGCTGGTCGACGACGAGGACTCACCCGCCCGCCGGGCCGAGCTCGGCGAGTCGGTGTCGCTGGCGATGCTGGCCGTGATGGAGCAGCTCACCCCCGCCGAACGCACCGCCTTCGTACTGCACGACGTCTTCGCGGTGGACTTCACCGAGATCGCCGCCTCCCTCGACCGGACCCCCGACGCCACCCGGCAGCTCGCCTCCCGGGCCCGCCGCCGGGTCCGCGACGGCAGCCGGCGCGGCCGGATCGACCCGGCCGAACACCGGCAGGCCGTGCACGCCTTCGCCGCCGCGACCACCGGCGGCGACCTCCAGGGCCTGCTCGCCGTGCTCGACCCCGACGTGGTCTGGCACTCCGACGGCGGCGGCATCGTCAGCGCCGGCGCCCGGCCGGTGTACGGCGCCGACAAGGTCGCCCGCCTGGTGCTCGGCCTGCTCCGCCGGGTCTTCGTCCCCGGCTCGACCTCCTCCTTCGGCTTCGCCCAGGTCAACGGCGAACCGGGGATGGTGTTCTTCGAGGCGCCCGGCCGGGTCGGCGGCGTCATCGCGTTCACCGTCCGCGACGGCCGGATCACCGACGCGTACGTCGTGGTCAACCCGGAGAAGCTCACCCACCTGGCCTGACCGGCGGCGCCCGGTGTGACGCGGGTCACTGTCACACCCGGACCGGCTGCGTCGTCCCCTTCCCGAACGCGCGGACCACCGCGCACCGAAGGAGGAGGACACCATGACCGGGCAGCAGCACATCGTGGTGATCGGCGCCGGCTACGCCGGGCTCAGCGCGGCCACCCGGGCGGGCCGCCGCCACCGGGTCACCCTGGTCGCCCCCGAGACCCGCTTCCGGCACCGGGTGCGCCAGCACGAGCAGGCCGCCGGGCGCCCCGAGCACCGGCCCGACATCGCACGGGTGATCCGCGGCCGGCAGGTGACCCACGTCCCCGCCCGGGTCACCGAACTGGACCTCACCGCCCGCAAGGTCTTCCTGGACAACGGCGAGGCCCTGTCCTACGACACCCTGGTGTACGCGCTCGGCAGCCGCACCGACCGGCAGGGCGTCCCCGGCGTCGCCGAGCACGCGCTCACCGCCGAACGGGCCGCCGAGATCCGCCGCCGGATCGCCGAGGCACCCACGCCCGGCACCGTCGCCGTGGTCGGCGGCGGCGCCACCGGCATCGAACTCGCCGCCGAACTGGCCGAGGCGCACCCCGCCTGGCAGGTCAGGATCGTCGCCGCCGGCCAGGTCGGCGGCTGGTTCTCCGCCAAGGGCCGGGCGCACGTCCTGCGGGTCCTCGGCCGGCTCGGCGTCCAGGTGCACGAGCACTCCCCCGTCACCGCCGTCACCGCGCACGGACTGCGCACCGACACCGGGACCCTCGACGCCGACCTGGTCGCCTGGGCCGCCTCGATGGAACCGCACCCGCTGGCGGCCACCGCCGGACTCGCGGTCACCCCGGACGGCCGGGCCAGGGTCGACGAGTACCTGCGCTCGGTCTCGCACCCCGAGGTGTACGTGATCGGCGACGCCGCCGAGGTCACCGTCCCCGGCACCGGCACCCTCCGCATGGGCTGCGCCACCGCCCAGCCGATGGGCCTCTACCTGGGCAAGCGGCTGGCCGGCCGGACCTCGGCGCCGTTCGCCTTCCGGTACGGCCTGCAGTGCCTCAGCCTCGGACGGCGCGAGGCCCTGGTCCAGCTGATCCACCGGGACGACTCGATGCGGCCCACCGCCGTCCGCGGCACCCTCGCCCGGCTGACCAAGGCGGCCATCGTCAACGGCGTGGTACTGGCGCTGCGCTGACCGGCGGACGCCCCTGCGGCGCACGGGGATCTTCCCCGACCGCGCACCGCACTGACACAATCCAGCCCGTGACGATCAACGAAGATGTCAATGAAGAGGTCGGCGAAGAGGTCTACGAGTCCCGCTTCGGCTGGAGCGCCCGCACCGTCGGCGTGCTCCTGACGTGCCTGCTGTTCGTGACCGTCCTGCTGCTGGCCGACGTCTTCGGCACCGGCCCGCTCGGCGCCGTCCTGCGGATCTGCGGGCTGCTCCTGTTCGGCGGCGGCGCCCTGGTGATGGCCTACATCTGCGGCAGCCGCAAGGTCGCCCTGCGGGTGGACGCCGACGGGATCCTGCTCGGCGGAACCCCGCTGCGCTATGCGGCCACCACCACGCTGGTGCCCTGGTCCGAGGTCCGCGGCCTGCGGCTGTGGCTCCAGCCGCTGCCGTACGGGAGCAGCATGCCGTACGTCGGGGTGCACCGGGTGCCCGGCGCGGCCCGGCTGCCCGGGACACCGACCGGCCCGCTGGGCCGGTCGGCGGTCGAGGACCTGACCGGCGTCGACGCCGAACTGGTCTCCGCCAGCCGGGCCGTGAACGGCTGGCCGCTGGACACCGACACCCTGCTGGCCACCGTCGGCCGGTACGCCCCCGGCGCGGTGATCACCGTCGCACCGGGCTTCCCCAGCCGGCGCTGAGCGGTCCCGGGCGCCGGCCCCGGCCGGTGGACGGCGCAGGCCGCCGCCCGTCGGTCACGGGTGGCGGCCTGCGTCGGGGCCGGTCGGGGCCCTGGTGCTACTTCTTCTCCTTCGGGGCGTCCGCGTCGGTGGACAGCGCGGCGATGAAGGCCTCCTGCGGGACCTCCACGCGGCCGACCATCTTCATCCGCTTCTTGCCCTCCTTCTGCTTCTCCAGCAGCTTGCGCTTACGCGAGATGTCACCGCCGTAGCACTTGGCGAGGACGTCCTTGCGGATCGCGCGGACCGTCTCACGGGCGATCACCCGGGAGCCGATGGCCGCCTGGATCGGCACCTCGAACTGCTGGCGCGGGATCAGCTTCTGGAGCTTTCCGGCCATCATCACGCCGTAGTTGTAGGCCTTGTCCTTGTGCACGATCGCGGAGAACGCGTCCACCGCGTCGCCGTGCAGCAGGATGTCGACCTTCACCAGGCTGGCGCTCTGCTCGCCGATCGGCTCGTAGTCGAAGGAGCCGTAGCCGCGGGTCTTGGACTTCAGCTGGTCGAAGAAGTCGAAGACGATCTCCGCGAGCGGCAGCGTGTAGCGCAGCTCCACCCGGTCCTCGGAGAGGTAGTCCATGCCCTGCAGGTTGCCGCGGCGGGCCTGGCAGAGCTCCATGATGGCGCCGACGAACTCGTTCGGGGCCAGGATGGTGCCGCGCACGACCGGCTCGTACACCTCGGCGATCTTGCCGGTCGGGAACTCGCTGGGGTTGGTGACGGTGTGCTCGGAGCCGTCCTCCATCACCACCCGGTAGATCACGTTCGGGGCGGTGGAGATCAGGTCGAGGTTGAACTCGCGCTCCAGCCGCTCCCGGATGATCTCCAGGTGCAGCAGGCCGAGGAAGCCGCAGCGGTAGCCGAAGCCGAGCGCGACCGAGGTCTCCGGCTCGTAGACCAGCGCGGCGTCGTTCAGGCGCAGCTTGTCGAGGGCGTCGCGCAGCAGCGGGTAGTCGCTGCCGTCCAGCGGGTACAGGCCGGAGAACACCATCGGGCGCGGGTCCTTGTAGCCGCCCAGCGCCTCGGTCGCACCCTTGTGCATCGAGGTGATGGTGTCACCGACCTTGGACTGCCGGACGTCCTTCACACCGGTGATGATGTAGCCGACCTCGCCGACCCCGAGGCCGTCGGCGACCTTGGGCTCCGGCGAGATGACGCCGATCTCCAGCAGCTCGTGGGTGGCGCCGGTGGACATCATCGCGATCCGCTCACGCTTGGTGAGCTGGCCGTCGACCACACGCACGTAGGTGACCACGCCGCGGTAGGAGTCGTAGACCGAGTCGAAGATCATCGCGCGGGCCGGGGCGTCCTTGACGCCGACCGGGGCCGGGATCCGGTCGACCACGTGGTCGAGCAGGTCCTCGACGCCGAGACCGGTCTTGGCGCTGACCTTGAGCACGTCCTCGGGGTCGCAGCCGATGATGTGCGCCAGCTCGGCGGCGTACTTCTCGGGCTGGGCGGCCGGCAGGTCGATCTTGTTGAGGACCGGGATGATCGTGAGGTCGTTCTCCAGCGCCAGGTACAGGTTGGCGAGGGTCTGCGCCTCGATGCCCTGGGCCGCGTCGACCACCAGGATGGTGCCCTCGCAGGCCGCGAGGGAGCGGGACACCTCGTACGTGAAGTCCACGTGGCCGGGGGTGTCGATCATGTTCAGGATGTGCGTGGTGCCGGCGTTCTCGCCGGCCCGGGGGGCCCACGGAAGGCGGACCGCCTGCGACTTGATGGTGATACCGCGCTCACGCTCGATGTCCATCCGGTCGAGGTACTGGGCGCGCATCTGCCGGGGGTCGACCACACCGGTGATCTGCAGCATCCGGTCGGCGAGCGTGGACTTGCCGTGGTCGATGTGGGCGATGATGCAGAAGTTGCGGATCACCGCCGGGTCGGTCCGGCTGGGCTCTGGCACGTTGCTGGGGGTCGCGGGCACCTTGGTCCGATTCTCCGTTGGTCCGGGGGCCGGGGTCTGCGGGCCGTCTCGGACCGTCTTCCCGGCGACCGGACGGTCTCGTCCGATCGATATGGTTCCGCCCATCTTCCCACGAGCCCGGGGGGCGGCGCCGGTCAGCTCGTCCCGGCCCCTCCGGCGAGGCCGCGGCACGGCCCTTCGGGGCGGGGGCGTGGCCCTCCGGGGGCACGGGCGCAGCCCTCCGGGGGGACGGGCCTGGGCGTCGGCGTGGGCTTGGGCGTCGGCGTGGGCGTGGGCGTGGGGCAGGATGGCTGGGCATGATCCTCGAAAGCGCACTGCTGGACGTCCGGCCCGGCCGGGAGGACGAGTTCCTCGCCGCCTTCGCCCTGGCCCGGCCGCTGATCTCGGTGCAGCCCGGCTTCCGCTCGCTGGAGCTGCGGCGCTGCCTGGATCAGGGGCGCGGCTCCCGGTTCCTGCTCCAGGTCGGCTGGGAGACCCTAGAGGACCACACCGAGGGCTTCCGGCGCTCCGCGGAGTACGCGACGTGGCGGGAGCTGCTGCACCACTTCTACGAGCCGTTCCCCGAGGTCGAGCACTACGGCGAACCGCTGCCGCACGGCTAGGGCCGGCCCGGCGGGACTGCGGCCCGCCGGTTTGGGGGCGGGTCGGGGCCCCTGGTAACGTGGGGCGCTGCACCTGGCCTCGGCATGCCCTCTCAGCAGACCGGGGCCGCCGAAGGTGCGAAACCCCGGCCACGGCCGGGGACCCGGAAACCGTCGTTCCAACCAGACTGAGGCTCCTTCGTGGCGAACATCAAGTCCCAGATCAAGCGCAACAAGACCAACGAGAAGGCGCGCCTGCGCAACAAGGCCGTCAAGTCCTCGCTGAAGACCGCCCTGCGCAAGGCCCGCGAGGCCGCTGCCGCCGGTGAGACCGAGAAGGCCACCGAGCTGGCGCGCGCCGCCTCCCGTGCCCTCGACAAGGCCGTGAGCAAGGGCGTCATCCACAAGAACCAGGCCGCCAACAAGAAGTCGGCGATCACCAAGCGCGTCAACACCGCCGCCTGATTCTCGCTCCTGTGAGCACCACCGGGCCCGGCCCGGACCGGACGGCGTGATCCGCGGCCCTCTACCCGCTCCGCGCCGACCGAACCTCGACGGCCCCTCCGGCCCTCTATCCGGAAGCCCGAGGCGCACGACTCCGTACCGCACGCGGCCTGCGTTCGCCACGCGGGTGCGGTACACCACAGCTGGACAGCAGTAGACCGACAGGCGCTGCGACCGAACCCCATTCCCCGGGTGGTCGCGGCGCCTGTCGGCGTTCCGGGAAAGATCCGGGAGCGATCCGGGAGCGATCCGGGCGGCGCGCCCCGGGAGGGGGGTCACGGCGGGCGACGGTGCCCCTGGTGGTCGGCCGGTCGCACGGTGATGCGGGGTGTACGGGCACCGGTATGGTTCGGTTCGACCGCCCGACCGCAGTACCGGACAGGCCAGCTGGGGGCCCCGATGTCGACTCCACCACCACCCAACGTGCCTTCCTCCCCCTACGGCCAGGCACCGGGGCACCAGCCCGGCGGCCCGCAACTCGGACGCCAGGGCGGTCCGCTGCCCGGTACGACACTGCCGGGTGGCCGGCCGGCGGCACCTGGGTACGGGCCGGGCGGGACAGTGCCGGGGACCTCCGGCCCGGGAGCGACCTCCGGTCCGGGCGGTCCGGTCCCCGGCGGCGGAAACGGTGGCGGCGGTAACGGTGGCGGGCGGCGCGGGGTGCTGTGGGGTGTGGGCGGCGCGGTGCTGGCCTCGGCCGTCTGGGCGGCCGCCGTCCTGCTCGTACCGGGCATCGTCACGGACGGCGCCGGCAACTCCCCCGGCGTGGCCGGGTACCAGGTGGCCGACGACCTCTGCGACACCGTCAAGCTGGCCAAGTTCAGCCAGCTGTACCCCTCGCAGACCGGCACGCCGTACCACTACACCACCCGGCACACGGCGCTCGACGACATGTACTGCAGCCAGTACCGGAAGAGACTCAGCAGCGACAGCGACTACTTCTCGATCTACCTGGACGTGCAGTTCCACAAGAAGGTCGACCCCCGGCTCGAGTTCGAGGCGCAGCGCTCCGGACTCCAGCAGCGCAAGTACGAGATCAGCCCGGTTCCGGGCCTCGGCGACGACGCGTACATCGGTTTCCTGGACGACACCTCCGGCTCGGACAAGACCTGGCACTACCTCACCCAGGTCCTGTACGTGCGGCAGGCCGGGATGACCTACTACGCGAGCTGGTCCGGGTCGTACCAGGAGGGCAAGGCCGCGAGCGTGCCGGACCGTGAGGAGATCCGGCAGGCGCTGCTGATCGACAGCCGGGACGCGCTGAAGGCGCTCGGCGGCAGGCTCTGACCGTGGGGTCGTGAGCCGGTCGCCGGGGCGGCGGTGGGCCGGTCGCCGGGCGCACCGGGACCGGGACCGGGACCAGTAGGGGGACCGGGCTCAGTAGGGGCGTGCGCTCATCCGGGAGGCGCGGGCGACCGCGACCACGGCGCGTTCCAGGGCGTAGGCCGGGTCGTCCGAGCCGCCCTTGACGGCGGCGTCGGCCTGGGCGATCGCGGTCAGCGCCGCCGCGACGCCGTCGCCCGTCCAGCCGCGCATCTGCTGGCGCACCCGGTCGACCTTCCAGGGCGGCATGCCGAGCTCGCGGGCCAGGTCGGCGGGACGCATGTTCCGCCCGACCGTGGCCAGCCGGCCGATGCTGCGGACCCCGGCGGCCAGCGCATAGGTGATACCGGTCGGGGGCTGGCCGACCGCGAGCGCCCAGCGCAGGCGTTCCAGCGCCTCCGCCGCCCGGCCGGTGACCGCCAGGTCGGCCACCTCGAAGCCGGTCGCCTCGGCCCGGCCGCTGTAGTACTTGGCCACCGCCGTCTCGTCGATGGTGCCCTCGACGTCGGCCGTCAGCTGGCTGCAGGCCGCGGCCAACTCCCGCAGGTCACTGCCGAGCGCGTCGAGCAGCGCCTGCCCGGCCTCCGGGGTGGCCGAGCGGCCGAGCTGCCGGAACTCGTTGCGGACGAAGGCCAGCCGCTCGCCCGCCTTGGTCAGCTTGGCGCAGGCCACCTCGCGGGCTCCGGCCTTCCTCGCCGCGTCCATCAGGCCCTTGCCCTTGGCGCCGCCGGCGTGCACCAGCACCATGATCACTTCTTCGACCGGGGAGTCGAGGTACGCCTTGACCTCCTTGACCGAGTCGGCCGCGAGATCCTGCGCGGCCCGGACCACGATCACCTTGCGCTCGGCGAACAGCGAGGGCGTGGTCAGCTCAGCGAGGCTGCCGGGCTGCAGCGCACCGGGGGCGAGATCACGGACGTCGGTGTCCGGGTCGGCGGCGCGAGCGGCTGCCACCACCTCGGCGACCGCACGGTCCAGCAGCAGCTCCTCCTGGCCGACCGCGAGGGTCAGCGGGGCGAGCAGATCGTCGGGTGCACTCTTCCTGGCCATCGCGTACCAGCATCGCACGCGGCGCCGACAGCTCCGCGACACGTCGGCCGGGACTGCGGCGGGCGCGGTGGTGGGCGGTGTGGTGGGTAACACCCGCGGGGACCCTGCCGAGACCTGTGCCGAGACCCCTGCCGGGACCATGTGGAGGCCTCTGCCCGGGGCGGGCGCACCGGGGTTGGACAATGGTGCGATGACCGCGAACCACACCCGCCAGCTGCTCGTCCTGCCCGACCGCGACGCCGCGGAGGAGGCCGCCGACCGGCTGACCGAGCAACTGCCGGGGCTCGCCCGGCCCGAGCTGGTGCGGGACGCGCTGGCCGGGGAGGACGACGCCGAGGACGCCCAGTGGCTGGTGGTGCTGGAGGCGCCCGAGGACGGCGGCTGGACGGCGGAACAGCTCGCCGATCTGGACGACACCGCTGCGGAGTTCGAGGGGTGGCGGGAGGAGGACTGACCGGCCCGGCCGGATGCCGCGTGGGGCGGCCTGCCGGGTAGCCGGGCCGGGCAGCCGGGCCGGTGCCGCGGGGGGCGGTGTGGGCAGCGCCGCGCCCTTGGCCGGTTGCGCTCCGTGACTGGTATCGGCGATCCCTGACTGGCCGTCGGATGAACAGGCAGGATGGCGGGCATGGAGATGAACCGCCGTGAGCTCGCTGACTTCCTGCGCCGATCCAGGGAGCGCCTGCGCCCGCAGGACGTCGGCCTGCCGGAGGGCCCGCGCCGCCGGACCCCGGGGCTGAGGCGCGAGGAGGTGGTCCATCTCGCGGGGATGTCCGCCGACTACTACATCCGGCTCGAACAGGCCCGCGGCCCGCAGCCGTCCGATCAGATGCTCGGCGCGCTGGCCCGCGCCCTGCGGCTGACCGAGGACGAACGTGACCACCTCTTCCTGCTCGCCGGGCACCGTCCGCCGACCGGACGGCTCTGCGGGGAGCACATCGAGCCCGGGCTGCTGTACCTGCTCGACCAGCTGACCGAGACCCCGGCGCAGATCGTCAGCGACCTCGGCGACCTGCTGGCGCAGAACGCCATCGCGACGGCCCTGTTCGGCGGGGTGTGCCCGCTGGACCCGGACAACCGCAACGTGGCATGGCGGTGGTTCACCGACCCCGCCGCCCGTACCGCCTACCCGGCCGCGGAGCACGACCACTGGAGCCGGGTGCACGTCGCCGACCTGCGGGCGGCCGTCGCCCGCCGGGCGGGCGACGCGGCGTCGGCCGCGCTGGTGAAGCGGCTGCGGGCGGCCAGTACGGAGTTCTCCGCACTGTGGGAACTGCACGAGGTCGCCGTCCGGCGGTCCAGCCGGATGCGGGTGGTGCACCCGGTGATCGGCCCGGTGGACCTGGACTGCCAGACCCTGCTGACACCGACCGAGGACCAGCGCCTGCTGATCTTCACCCCGCCGCCCGGTACCTCGGACGCCACCCACCTGCAACTGCTGCGCGTGGTGGGCACCGAACGCTTCGACGCCCCCGGCAGCCCCGGCGGACCGGTCGGACCTGTCGGACCTGTCAGCACTGGTGGTTCCGCTGGCTCCGGCTCCGGGGGCAGCGCACGGCCACGGCGGGGCTGACGGCGTCCGCGCCGAGCGCTCCCCCACCGGGCACACCCGCATCGCCGTCACTGCCGGGGCGGGTGCGGGTGGACGGCCGTCGCCAGGCTGCCGCCGGTACCGACGACCGCGATATCGCCGGACCGGTCGGTCCGCAGCACGGTCGCGCCCTGCGCCCGCAGCCGGTCGACGGTGTACGCGGACGGATGGCCGTACGGGTTGCCGGCCCCGCAGCTGATCAGCGCGAGTCTCGGACGCAGGGCCGCGGCCAGCGCCCAGTCCTGGTTGGCCGAGCCGTGGTGGGCCACCTTGAGCACGTGCACCGGCCCGAGGGGCGGACCGCGCAGCAACAGTTCGGCCTGGGCCGGTGGTTCGAGGTCGCCGAGGAGCGCGACGCGCAGTGCGTCGGCGGCCGGGCCGACCGTCGCAAGGACGGCGATGCTGGCGTTGTTGGCCCCCGGGAAGAGCGGGCCGGGTACACCGTCGGGCCAGAGCACCTCCCAGGACAGCTGCGGGCCCGCGGTTCGACGCTCGCCACGTCGGGCACGCAGCAGTGGTGCCCCCGCTCCGGCGGACCAGCGGGCGACCCGGCCCTGCTCGCCCTGCGGGGTATCGAGGGTGGTGGTCTGCACGGCGCCCACCCGACGGCCGCGCAGCACGCCGGGCAGGCCCTCGACGTGGTCCGCGTGGAAGTGGCTGAGGATCAGGATCGGGATGCGGGTGATGCCGAGCTCGCGCAGGCAGGTGTCGGCCGCCTTGGGGTCCGGGCCGGTGTCGACGACGACTGCGGTGTCCGCGGCGACCGGCAGGACGGTCATGTCCCCCTGTCCGACGTCGCAGAGCACCAGCCGCCAATCCGGCGGCGGCCAGCCGGTGGCGAGCCTGCTGAGAACCGGCGGGCGCAGCAGCGCGATCGGCAACAGCAGCGCGCAGACGACCGCCGGTAGCCAGCGGAGCATGGGGCTTCGATGCCCTGGCTGCGCCGGCCACGGCCGACGTCGGTGCCGGGACCAGAGCCGGAGCCGGAGCCGGGCCCGGCGCCGGGGTTCGGGCCGGCGATCCGAACAGAAGTGGTCCGGACGGAGGTGGTCCAGACGGAGGCGATCCGGACGGAGCTGGCCCGGACGGAGCTGGCCCGGACGGCGGCCGGCGGACCCCGGTAGCAGGGCCGGTGCGGCCCAGACGAGTGCCAGGACCGTCCCCGCCAGCAGAGCGGCGCCGGGCAGGCCCGCGGGCCAGGCCAGTTCGGCGCCCGGTAGGTCCGCGCCGTGGCGGGCGACGAGGAGCAGCCAGCCGGTGGGCACCGCCGCCAGGTCCGCGAGCAGGGCGGCCGCACGGTGGGAGACCGGATCAACGACGAGCGCGGCGAAGCCGAGGAGTGTCGCGGGTGCGACCGCGGCTTCCGCGAGCAGGTTGCAGGGGATGGCGATCAGGCTGACCCGCGGCGCCAGCAGAATGGTGACGGGTGCACAGAGTGCCTGCGCGGCGGCCGTCGCGGCGGCCGCGGCGGCGAGGTGGTGCGGCCAGCGGCGGGCGAGCAGCGCCGCCGTCCACCGCGGCCCGAGGGTGAGCAGGCCGCTCGTGGCGAGGACGGACAGCAGGAAGCCGAACGAGCGGGCCAGCAGCGGATCCCAGAGGAGCAGGACCAGGACGGCCCCGGCCAGCGCGGGCAGCGCCTGGCGCGGGCGGCCGCAGGCGAGCGCGAGCAGGCCCACGAGGCCGGTGGCGGCGGCGCGCAGCACGCTCGGCTCCGGTCGGCAGACCGTGACGAAGGCGAGCGTCAGCGCGGTGCCCAGCAGGGCGGTGGTGCGCAGCGGGATTCCGAGCCGCCGGGCCAGCCCGCCCCGCTCGGTGGTGCCGGACCGCCCGGGGACGCCGAGCAGAACCGCCAGCACGATGGCGAGGTTGCCGCCGCTGACGGCCGTGAGGTGCCCGAGGTCGGTGGCCCGGAAGGCGTCCGCGAGGTCGTCCGGGATGTGTGAGGTGTCGCCGACGACCAGTCCGGGGAGCAGACCGCCGACGTCGGGCGGCAGCTGGGCGCAGGCCGCTCGCAGGCCGTCCCGCAGCTGGGCGGCGACCCGTTGTGGGAGGGCCGGCGGCGCGAGCAGCCGTGGCGGGCCGTGGGCGAGCAGGAGTGCGGCGGTGTCGTACCGGCCGGGGCCGGCGGGCAGCACCCGTACGTCGGCGCTGAGCCGGGTGGACGGGACCAGCCGTTGCCAGGCGGCGGCGTCCTGGACCCGGACCATCAGCGTGACCGGGGTACGGGTGGTGACCGTGCGGGGTTGCCCGGGCCCGTCCTGGCGGACCTGGTCGACGACGGCCGCCACGGTGAGCACGGAGCTGGCCGCCGCCGTACCGCGGGACGGGGAGTTGTGGGAGCGCGGGTCCCCGGCCACGGTCAGCTCCACCGTCACGTCGGGCGGCACCGGGGGAAGGTCGGACGGGCCGGAGGCGTCAGGGACGGAGGACGCGGGCACGGGGACGGCGGGTGGGTCGGCGAGCGCGGGGAGTGGGCCGCGGTGCAGGTCGGCGGTGTGCAGCACGGTGGTCGTGGTGGTCGCGGCGCCGGTGAGCAGGGTGGCGGCGAGCAGCAGACGTACCGGTTGACGCCGACGACGGGACGGAAGGGCCAGCAGGACGAGGGCCAGCGCCGCGCCCAGGGCTGCGGCGAGCAGCAGGAGCGGGTGGCGGCGCGGATCGCTGTCGAGCACGGCCGCTGTGACGGCCCAGGCCGAGACGGCCGGGAGGAGCAGCCGGAGATCGGCGGCGGGAAGGGGCCGGGTGGCGGTGGGCAGGGCGGTGCGGAGGGCGGCAGTGGGAGGGGTGATGGCGGGCAGGGTGATGGCGGGCACCTCGCTGCGGTCCGAGGCGGTTGGTGAGGGGGGTGGACCGATGGCTGACGGCACGCCGTCAGAGGGCGAGCAGGGCTTTGAGCTCCTCGTACTTCCGGGCGCCGATCCCGCTGACCTGGCGGAGCTGGTCGATGGAGCGGAAGGACCCGTGCTCCAGCCGGAACTGGACGATGCGCTGCGCCAGCGTCGGGCCGACCCCGGGCAAGGTGTCGAGTTGCTCGACAGTGGCGCGGTTGAGGCTCAGCGGACCGGCTCGGGCTGCCGGGCCGGTCGCGGCGCTCTGGACGGCCGGGGCGCCGACCAGGATCTGCTCGCCGTCCGTCAGCATCCGGGCCAGGTTGAGGCTCTGGGTGTCGGTGTCCGGCAGCGGACCGCCGGCGGCTGCCAACGCGTCGGCGACCCTGGCACCGGCCGGAAGCCGGCGCAGGCCGGGGTGGGCGACCCGGCCCGCCACGTCGACCACGACGCCGATCCCGGGGCCCGTGGCGGCGGCGGCGGTGGCGGTGGCGGTGGCGGTGGCGGTGGCGGTGGCGGTACCCCCACCAGGGCCCAGGTCCTCGGCGGGCGCCGCCCCGGCGCGGGTGGCGGGCGGCGGTCCGGCTCCCGCGGGCCGCTCCGGTCCCTCGGCGACCGTGCTCGTGGGCACGGTCACCGGCTGCGGGCGGCCCAGCCAGAAGTGCTGGACGGCGTACCCGACGGCGAGCAGCAGGAGGACCGTCAGCCCGATGACCGCCCGCCGGTCGAGCGTGACCCCGGGAGGCAGCGGCGGCAGCAACCGGCGCGGGCCGGGCGGGGACCCCGGGGGCTGGTACGGACGCGGACGCTCCGGCCGGGGATCCGGGACCGCGTCCGCCAACTCCTGGGAACCCGCACCCACGCCCTCGTCGTCGTCCGCAGCGGGTGGTGACGCCTTGCTCCGCCACGGCGCCCCTGGTCTCCCCGGTGCCGGCGCGGACGTCAGGACGGACGGGTGGGGCGGGTGGTACTCCGCGTCCTGTGCTGCGGCGAACAGGTTGGCCATCCGGTGGCGGACGGTCTCGGTGGTCTGGCGGCGACGGGCTGCACCCGGGGTCATGGTCCTCATGCCCAGGACGGTAGACCCGCCGCCGGCACCTCACGGAGAACACCGAATTCCCTGTGGAAAACCCGGGGTTGTGGATAACTCAGGTACCTCGGACGAGTGAGTTTGCGGCCCGGCAGGCCACGGCTCCCGGTGCCGGGGGCTCAGCGCGGCGAGACCACGACCGCCAGCAGTCCCGGCCCGACATGCGCGCCGATCACCGCACCCACCTCCGCCACCTGGAGGTCGCGCAGCCCGGGCACCCGCTCGCGCAGCCGCTCCGCCAACGGTTCGGCCCGGTCCTCGGCCGCGAGATGGTGGACCGCGATGTCCACCTCCCGCTCCCCCGCCTCGGCCACGGCGATCTCCTCCAGCCGGGCGATCGCGCGGGAAGCGGTCCGGACCTTCTCCAGCGGCTCGATCCGCCCGCCGGACAGGTGCAGCAACGGCTTGACGGCCAGCGCGGAACCCACCAGCGCCCGGGCCGCGCCGATCCGACCGCCCCGGCGCAGGTACTCCAGGGTGTCCACGTAGAAGAAGCCCCGGGTCAGCTCGGCCCGCCGCCCGGCCTCCGCGGCGGCCTCGTCGGCGTCCGCGCCCGCCTCGGCGGCCTCGGCGGCAGCCAGGACACAGTGTCCGAGGGCCATGCCCACCAGGCGGCTGTCGACCACCCGGACGGGGATGCCCACCTCGGCGGCGGCCAGCCGGGCGGCCTCGAAGGTGCCGGACAGCTCGGAGGAGATGTGCACCGAGACGATGCCGCTCGCTCCTGCCTCGGCGGCGGCCCGGTAGGCCGCGGCAAAGGTCTCGGGACCGGGCCGCGAGGTGGTGACCCGCTGCTTGCCGCGCAGCGCCTCGGCGACGTCCTTCGGCGAGATCTCGACACCTTCGGCCAGTACCTCGTCACCCACGACCACACTGAGCGGGACGATCTCGATCCCGTGCCGGTCCACCGCGTCCTGCGGCAGGTAGGCGGTGGAATCGGTGACAAGAGCGAGGTGGCCGGGCATGAGCCGGAGGTTACTCCCCGTTGGTCGCGGAGGACAGCGCGGCCGTCCCCCGCGGGCCGGGGCCCGCACCACGCACCACCCGCAGCACCCACCCCACCCGCGCTACCCGGCGGACGAACCGCCGGCGTTCGGCTTGCGCAGGCGGTCGGCCAGCCGGGCCAGCGGCTCGGCGAGACCGAGGACCTCCTCGGCGCTCGGCCGGCGCCCGGCGGCAAGCCCCTTCCGTCCGTCCGCCCCGGCCCCACCGCCATCACCGGCACGAACACGAGCATCGCCATCACCGGCACCCGCACCCGCACCCGCACCCGCACCCGCACCAGCACCCGCGTCACCGGCCCCGCCCCCGGTGTCCCAGTGCCGCAGCGCGCCCGCCTCGTTGGCGCACTCGTCGGTCAGCCGGCTCAGCTCGTCGTCGGCGAAGCGTCGCATCCGGTCCTGGGCCGCCCAGCGCAGCGACTCCGCGGAGTGCGTGATGCGCCCGGCCCGCTCGCGGAGTTCGGCCAGCTTGGCGGTGACCCGGGCGGCGTCCGGTTCGCGTTCCAGCATCCGCATCTCGGCGTCGAGTTCGGCGGCGTGCGCGTCGAGCCGGGTGAGCAGCTGCATGGCTTCGCCGAGCTGGCCGTCCTGCGGCAGGCCGCCCGCGAGCACCTGCCGGGTGCTGTCCAGTGCGGTGCGCAACGACAGCCGGACGGCGGCGAGTTGGCCGTGCGGGCCCGGCTTGGTGAAGGTCTTCGCCTTCAGCGTGACGTTCTCCACGGCACGGCGGGCGTTCGCCTCGTGGCGTTCCAGCTTCACGGCCGCGGCCTTGGCCGCCTTCACCGTCCCGATCACCGCGGCCGCCACCACCGCGGCGCCGAGCAGCAGGACCATCACGACCACGATTCCGAGCGCGTCCATGGCGAGCCCACCTTCCTCCACCGCTGCCACCGGGCCCGGCCGCCCGTGCGGTCCGCCGTGCTCTGCCGAGACCTCCACCGTAGCGGTCCGGCAGCAGGGCGAGGGCGGTGGAAGCCCTCGGCCGCCGCAGAATCAGGGAAGGCTCAGGGCTGCCGGGGGCGGGTCTCGGGGTCGCCACCGAGGACAGCATCCGTCCGCGATCGGTGCCAGACTGGCCGGCATGCTGGAGACCTCGGCCCGACTGCTACGGCTGCTCTCACTCCTCCAGGTCCGCCGGGACTGGCCCGGTGCGGACCTCGCGGACCGCCTCGGTGTGGACGTCCGCACCGTCCGCCGGGACGTCGACAAGCTGCGCAGCCTCGGCTACCCGGTGGACTCCACGCCCGGCGTGGCCGGCGGCTACCGGCTCGGCGCCGGTGCGCAGATGCCGCCGCTGCTGCTGGACGACGAGGAGGCGGTGGCGGTGGCCGTCGGCCTGCGTACGGCGGCGGGCGGCACCGTGTCGGGGATCGAGGAGTCGTCGGTGCGGGCGCTGGCCAAGCTCCAGCAGGTGATGCCGTCGCGGCTGCGGCACCGGGTCGACGCGCTCGCCGCCACCACGGTGGCGCTGGCCTCGAACGGTCCGGCCGTGGACGCCGTCGTCCTGACCGGTATCGCCGCCGCCTGCCGGGCGCACGAACGGCTGCGCCTCGACTACCGCTCGCACGACGGCAGCGAGAGCCGGCGCGATGTCGAACCGCACCGGCTGGTGCACACCGGCACCCGCTGGTACCTGGTCGCCTGGGACACCGGGCGCGCCGACTGGCGCAACTTCCGGGTCGACCGGATCACGCTCCGGCCGCCCGCCGGGCCGAGGTTCGCCCCTCGACGGCCGCCCGACGAGGACGTCCGCTCGTTCGCGTCCTGGGAGATCGCCGTCGGCCAGTACCGCTATCAGGCCCGGGTCACCGTCCGGGCGCCCGCCCACGTCCTGGCGGAGCGGATCCCGCCGACCTCCGGCCTGGTGGAGCCGCTGGACGAGCACAGCTGCACCCTGCGGGCGGGTTCCAACTCCCTCGACGGGCTGGCCGTCCACCTCGCGGTCCTCGGGTTCGGCTTCACCGTGCACGAGCCGCCGGAGCTGGTCGAGCACGTCCGTACGCTGGCCGACCGCCTCGCCGCGGCCGCACCCGCGGCCCCGGCACCGGCCACGCCCCCGCCCCCGCACGCGCCCGCGGAGGAGCCGTGAGTCAGGAGTGAGTCAGCCGCGCACGGACGGACCGGCCGCCGCTCCCCGAGGAGCGGCGGCCGGTCCGGTTCCCACGACGCGTCAGCCGGTGACGATGTTCACCAGCTTCGGCGCCCGCGCGATCACCTTGCGGACCTGGGCGTCGCCGATGGCGGCGACCACCGCGGGCTCGGCCAGCGCCAGGGCCTCCAGCTCGGCGTCGGAGATCGACGGCGCGACCTCCAGGCGGGCCTTGACCTTGCCCTTGATCTGGACCACGCAGGTGACGGTCTCGTCCACCACGTACGCCGGGTCGGCGACCGGGTAGTCGGCGAAGGCCAGCGAGTCCTCGTGGCCCAGCCGGCGCCACAGCTCCTCGGCGATGTGCGGCGCCAGCGGGGCGATCAGCAGGACGATCTGCTCGGCCACCGGGCGGGGCGTGGAGCCTCGCTTGACCAGGAAGTTGTTCAGCTCGATCGCCTTGGCCACGGCCGTGTTGAAGCGCAGGCCGGCCAGGTCCGCGCGGATGCCGTCGATCGCCTTGTGCAGGGCGCGCAGGGTGGCCTCGTCGGGCGTCTCGTCGGTGACCACCAGCTCACCGGTGGACTCCGAGACGATGTTGCGCCACAGCCGCTGCAGGAAGCGGAACGAGCCGACCACCGCGCGGTCGTCCCAGGGGCGGGAGACGTCCAGCGGGCCCATCGACATCTCGTACAGGCGCAGCGTGTCGGCGCCGTACTGGTCGGCGATGGCGTCGGGGGCGATGGCGTTCTTCAGGGACTTGCCCATCTTCCCGGCCTCGCGGGTGACCGGCTCGCCCTGCCAGAACCAGGCGCCGTCGCGCTCCTCGACCTCGGCCGCGGGCACCGGGAAGCCCCGGTCGTCGCGGTACACGTCGGCGGTGATCATGCCCTGGTTGAACAGCTTGTGGAACGGCTCGACCGAGGAGACGTGGCCCAGGTCGTGCAGCACCTTGTGCCAGAAACGGGCGTACAGCAGGTGCAGCACCGCGTGCTCGGCACCGCCGACGTACAGGTCGACGCCGCCGGCCGGCTTGCCCTCCGTCGGGCCCATCCAGTAGGCCTCGTTGGCCGGGTCGACGACCTTCTCGCTGTTCACCGGGTCGACGTAGCGCAGCTCGTACCAGCAGGAACCCGCCCAGTTGGGCATGGTGTTGGTCTCGCGGCGGTAGGTCCTGACGCCGTCGCCCAGGTCCAGCTCGACGTTGACCCAGGCCTCGTTGCGCGACAGCGGGGTCTTGGGCTCCGAGGTGGCGTCGTACGGGTCGTAGGTGTGCGGCGAGTAGTCGTCGACCACGGGGACCTCGACCGGCAGCATCGACTCGGGCAGCGCGTGCATCACGCCGTCCTCGTCGTACACGATCGGGAAGGGCTCGCCCCAGTACCGCTGACGGCTGAACAGCCAGTCGCGCAGGCGGTAGTTGACCGTTCCCTCGCCGATGCCGCGCTCGGCCAGCCAGGCGGTGGCGGCGGCCTTGGCCTCGACCACGCCCAGGCCGTTCAGGGACAGTCCGTCGTGGGCCGAGTTCACGATCACCGAGTCGTAGGTGTCGAAGGCGTCGTCCCAGGTGTGCGGGTCGTCGCCGCGGCCGTCGGTCGGCTGCACGACACAGCGCATCGGCAGCGCGAAGGCGCGGGCGAAGGCGAAGTCGCGGTGGTCGTGGGCGGGCACGGCCATGATGGCGCCGGTGCCGTAGCCCATCAGCACGTAGTCGGCGATGAAGACCGGGACCGGCTCGCCGCTGACCGGGTTGGTCGCGTACGCGCCGGTGAAGACGCCGGTCTTGACCTTGGCGTCGACCTGGCGCTCGACGTCGGACTTGGCGGCGGCCTCCGCGCGGTACGCGGCGACGGCCTCGGCCGGGGTGGCCGCGCCGCCCGTCCAGTCGTCGTGGGTGCCGGCCGGCCAGGCGGCCGGGACGATCGCGTCGACCAGCGCGTGCTCGGGCGCCAGCACCATGTAGGTGGCGCCGAACAGGGTGTCGGGGCGGGTGGTGAAGACGGTGATCGCCTGGTCGCCGGGGACGGCGAAGTCGACCCGGGCGCCCTCGGAGCGGCCGATCCAGTTGCGCTGCTGCAGCTTGATGGCCTCGGGCCAGTCCAGCTGGTCCAGGTCCGAGATCAGGCGGTCGGAGTAGGCGGTGATCCGCATCATCCACTGCCGCAGCTTCGACTTGAAGACCGGGAAGTTGTCGCGCTCGGAACGCCCGTCGGCGGTGACCTCCTCGTTGGCCAGCACGGTGCCCAGGCCGGGGCACCAGTTGACCGGCACCTCCTTGGAGTACGCCAGCCGGTACTCGCTCAGCACGGCCTCGCGCTCGGTGGCGGACAGCGCCTCCCAGGTGCGGCCGTCCGGGGTCGGGCGGGTGCCGTCGGCGAACTGGGCGACCAGCTCGGCGATCGGGCGGGCCTTCTGGGCCTCGGTGTCGTACCAGGAGTCGAAGATCTGCAGGAAGATCCACTGGGTCCAGCGGTAGTACTCCGGGTCGATCGTGGCGATCGAGCGCCGCGAGTCGTGACCCAGGCCCAGCCGGCGCAGCTGGCGGCGCATGTTGGCGATGGCCGCCTCGGTGGTGATCCGGGGGTGCTGGCCGGTCTTGACCGCGTGCTGCTCGGCGGGCAGGCCGAAGGCGTCGTAGCCCAGCGTGTGCAGCACGTTGTGACCGGTCATCCGCTGGTAGCGGGCGTAGACGTCGGTCGCGATGTAGCCCAGCGGGTGGCCGACGTGCAGGCCGGCGCCGGACGGGTACGGGAACATGTCCATGATGAAGCTGTGCGGCTTCGCGGAGACCTCACCGGCCGAGGGGTCGGCCAGCGGGCCGACCGGGTTGGGGGCGTCGAACGTCCCCTCCTTCTCCCACAGGTCCTGCCAGCGGGACTCGATCTCGGCGGCCAGCGCGGCGCCGTAGCGGAAAGGCTCGGTGGCGGCGTCGGCCGCGCCGGAAGCAGGGGTCGTCTCGCTCATGGTCCTTCGGGCTCCATCGTCATCGTTAAGCGAACCGGGCAGCGTCCCCGGGCAGGCCACCGGGCCTCGAGCCGGGCCTGAAAACAAAAATGCCCCTCGCAGGAGGGGTCGCCACGCCGACTCCGGCCCCCGCCCGGGCTCGTCGGCCGGTCCTGGTCAGCGCGGCCGGCTAAGGAGCAGGCGCACGGTTCGCATGGGGTCAGGGTACCGCAAGGCCGGCCGCCCGCCGGGCCGATGTCCGGCCCGTGGAGGCCCGGCCGCCCGCGCCCGCTCCACTCCGGGCGCCCCGCGGCGCCGCTGCTACCCGGCGCGCACCGCCGCGTCGAACTCCCGCAGCGCCCGCGCCACCCGCCCGGACTGCATGCCGGCCGCCAGCAGCCGGGCCTCGTCCGCGATCCGGTCGGCCTCCTCCTGCTCCCCGGTGCGCCGGTAGGAGTCGGCCAGCCGGACCATCAGCAGCGCCCTGGCCCGGGCCCGCTCCGGCGAGAGCGCGTCGACGGCCGAGGTGAGCAGCCGGCGGGCCGGCTCGTGCTCGCCCAGGAACAGGTAGCCCTCCCCCACCATGCCCTCCAGGTCTGCCTGTTCCTGGACGTGGTCCGGTTCGCCGTCGAGGACCTGGAACGCCCGCTCGGCGACCGCCTCCGCGCTGATCTGCTCGCCCTTCTTGCCGTGCGCCCGGGCGATCCGGCCGAGCTGCAGGGCCCGCTCACGGGGGGTCAGCACCTCGTCGGCGGCGCGCAGCGCGGTGGAGAGCATGGCGACCGGGTCCAGTCCGCGCCCGCCGGAGTTGTAGGTGGCCTGCACGGCGAGGCAGCCGACCACGCTGACCCCGAGCCGCGGGTCCCCGGAGACGTGCGCGGCGCGCAGCGCCGCCACGAAGGCCCGCTGGGCGGCGGCGTCGTTGCCCATGTCGTAGCTGGCCCAGCCGACCAGCCGGGCCAGCCGCCCGGCCGCGCCGTACAGCTCCCGGCCGAGGCCCTCGCCGTAGCGGCCGAGCTCCAGCAGCTTGCCGACCATCGCCAGCTCGGCCCGGGCCGGGCCGAGGATCAGGCCGCCGCCGTAGGCGCGCTCCAGGCGCTGCTTGCTGTCGTACGAGAGCCGCAGGTCGGCAAGCTGCTCGGGGGCGATCCGCAGGGCGCCCTCGCCGCCGGTGACCTCGGGCGGCGGGGAGGCCCAGTGCCGGGCCGCCTGCTCCAGCTCGTCGCCGCGGAACAGGTCGGTGAGCCGGACCGGCGCCGCGTCGGCGCCCGCCTCGCGCAGCGCGGTCTGCGCGGTGTCCGCCGTCCACGGGTCGGTCAGCAGCCGGGGCGAGAGCACCTTGGCGCCGCGGCTGCCGCCCATCTGGCCCCAGAGCTGCTCGTAGGTGACGGCGATGCCGACGGTGCGGCTGAGCACCTCGCAGACGGTCTGGTCGTGCGGGGAGCGCGGCACCATACCCCGGTCCCGCCACTTGTACGGTGCGGTGGAGCTGATCGCGAGGCCGGGCGGCAGCATGGCGCTCACCTCGCGGGCGAGCCGCTCGGGGCTCCAGCCCAGCTGGTGGAGTATCCGGGCCAGCTCTTCGTTCCGTTTGCGCGCCAGGTCGGCCATGGCACGACCGTATCCGGCGCACCGCGCGCGCCGGTAGGGCCCCCACCACGCCCTGCCGGAGCCCGGTGGACGCCGAACGGCGGTCTGACGGGCCGGCCGGCTGACGGAACGCCAGAAGGGCCGCCTCCCGCAGGAGACGGCCCTTCCGGAACTGTGGAGCTATGGAGAATCGAACTCCAGACCTCCTGCATGCCATGCAGGCGCTCTACCAACTGAGCTATAGCCCCTCGTTACCGCTGTCCCCGGCGTTTCCCCCGGCGACATCGCCAACAATACACGGTCCCGGGGGTGCCTCCCTAATCGCTTTCCGACCCTCCCGCACCCCTCTGATCAGCACCCCGAGGGCCCGCCCCCGCCGCGGCGAGCGCACGCGACGGTGCCGCCGGGGACGGCGGGGGCACGGGGGGCACCGGGGCGGGACTGAAGGTCCGTCAGGGAACACGCCCGCGGGGCTGCCGTGACCGGTGGTGAAGGCCTGCCGGCCGGGCTGCCGCAAGCGCCTCTCGCACCGCACCGCGGCGGGAGAGCATGGGTGGATGACGACGACGTCGGACCACCTCACCGCCGGTACCCGGCCGCCGCCGCGCCGGGAGCAGCGGCGGGACGAGCTCGCCACCTTCCTCAGGGCCCGCCGGGCGCGGATCCAGCCCGAGGACGTCGGCCTGCCGGCCGGGCAGCGCCGCCGGACCCCGGGGCTGCGCCGGGAGGAGCTGGCGCAGCTCGCGGGGGTGGGGATCACCTGGTACACGCGGCTGGAACAGGGCAGGCCGGTCGACGCCGCCGAACGGGCGCTGGACGCGGTGGCCCGGACGCTGCGGCTGGACCGGGTCGAGCGCGAGCACCTGTTCCGGCTGGCCGGGGTGGAGCCCGCCGGACCGGCCGGACCGCGGCGACCGGCGCCGGACCCGGCGGTGGAGCTCACCCTCGCCCAGCTGGACCCGCTGCCCGCGGCGGTCGGCAACAGCCGCCACGACCTGCTGCTCACCAACCGCTCGTACGACCTGCTGTTCCCCCGCACGGTCGCGCCCGCCACCCCGGACGGCCGCCGCAACAGCATCTGGTGCGCGTTCACCACGCCCGCGTGCTGCACACCGTTCGTGCGGCCGGACGAGGAGCTGTCCCGCATGGTGGCGGCCCTGCGCGCCGCGTACGGGCGGCACGTCGGCGAGCCGGCCTGGGAGGGCTTCCTCGGGGCGCTGGCGGGCGTCAGCGCCCGGTTCCGCACCCTGTGGGAGCGCCGGGACGCCGCGCCGCCGTACGACGGGCCGACGGTCCTGCGGCACCCCGGGATCGGCGAGGTGCGGCTGCGGGCGGCCCGGCTCGGGGCGCCCGCCGGGCCGGAGGGCCGGCTGACCGTCTACACCCCGTGGACGCCCGGCGACCGGGCGCTGCTGGAACGGCTGCACCTGCGCCCGCCGGCGGCACCGGCCCCGCACGCGCACGGACCCGAGCACGGCCTGGCGCCCGACGCGGGGTGAGCACGGGAGCGCCGGCCGGGTACGACGAAGGCCGCCACCCGGATCGGGTGGCGGCCTTCGGCTCCGCTGTGGAGCTATGGAGAATCGAACTCCAGACCTCCTGCATGCCATGCAGGCGCTCTACCAACTGAGCTATAGCCCCGCGACGTGTGCGCCCTTGCGGACCACCGGTGCGGAGTGGAGCTATGGAGAATCGAACTCCAGACCTCCTGCATGCCATGCAGGCGCTCTACCAACTGAGCTATAGCCCCGCGTTCCCGCGATTCCCGCTTCCCTTTCGGTCTGCGTTCCTCGCCTGCGAACGAGGAAGACTCTAGCTGGTCAGAGCCGGAACTGCGAAATCGCCCCTGGTTCACCCTCAGGTCTCGTCGCCGATGACCGGTTGCGGGAGGGTGCCCGCGTTGTGCTCCAGCAGCCGCCAGCCGCGTGCGCCCTGTCCGAGCACCGACCAGCAGCAGTTGGAGAGGCCGCCGAAGCGCTCCCAGTGCACCGGGTCGAGGTCGAGCAGCCGCCCGAGCATGGTGCGGATGGTGCCGCCGTGGCTGACCACCACCAGCGTCCCGTCCTGCGGCAGCTTCTCGACCGCGGCCAGCACCACCGGCACCGCGCGGTCGGCGACCTCGGTGGCCAGCTCGCCGCCCCCGCGGCGGACCGGCTCCCCCTGCGCCCAGGCCTCGAACTGCTCCGGGTAGCGGGCCCGGATCTCGGCGTTGGTCAGCCCCTGCCACTCGCCCGCGTAGGTCTCCCGCAGGCCCTCGTGGTGGTCCACCCCGAGCCCGGTGACCTGGGCCAGCTCGGCGGCGGTGTGCCGGGCGCGCTGGAGGTCGGAGGAGATCAGCAGGTCGGGCTGGAGGCCCGCCAGCAGCCGGGCGGACCGCCGGGCCTGCTCGACGCCCTGCTCGGTCAGCGGGATGTCGGTGCTGCCCTGGAACCGGGACTCCAGGTTCCAGGACGTCTGGCCGTGCCGCCAGAAGACGATGCGCGGCCCCCGCGCGGCGCGGCTCAGCTCTCGTCCTCGGGGCCGGCGGACACGGCGTTGCCCGCGGCGTCGGTGACGGCGTCCTCGGGCCGGTTGCGGGTGGCCACCGCGTCGGCCGGCAGCGGCACCTCGGGGCAGTCCTTCCACAGCCGGTCGAGGGAGTAGAACGAGCGCTCCTCGGAGTGCTGGACGTGCACCACGATGTCCAGGTAGTCCAGCAGGATCCAGCGGCCCTCGCGCTCGCCCTCGCGGCGCACGGGCTTGATGTCGAGCTGCTCGCGCAGCTGGTCCTCGATCTCCTCGGCGATCGAGCGGACCTGGCGGTCGTTGGCCGCCGACGCGATCAGGAACGCATCGGTGATCGACAGCACCTCGCTCACGTCGAAGGCGATGATGTCGTGCGCCAGCTTGTCCGCGGCCGCCTGGGCGGCGACGTTGAGGAGCTGCTGGCTGTGGTCTGTGACGGTCACGGTGTACTTCCCGCTCGATGGCATTAACGCCTTCCAGGATCTCACGAACGGGCCGGGGCCCGGATCGCACGGATCCGGGCCCCGGTCGGGCACCTCGACGGCGGCTGCCGCTACGCCTTGGGCGCCTGGTAGTCCTTGCCGAGGACCACCACCAGGTCCGCGTTCTGCGGGTCGGTGACCTTCTTCACCACGGTCTCCGGCAGGCCGAGCGCACCCGCCAGGGCCTTGGCGTCCGAGGCCTTCGCGTCGTCGGTGTAGCGGATCTCGCTGGCCGCCTGGGCGGCGGCCTTCGCGGTGCTGGGCACCAGCTCCAGGCCGGCGTTGGTCACCTGGACACCGGCGGCGGTGGCGTTCTGGTCGTTGCCCGAGGCGTTCACCACCGACACCCGCGAGGTGCCGCCGGTGCTGGTCACGGCCCCGGCCTTCACCGTCCCGCCGAGGATCTCCTTCACCTGCTGGCCGGCCGTCGCCTCGTCCAGGGTGCCGTCCGGCTTCGTCTTCAGGGTGCTGCCGGACAGGTGTCCGGCCTTGGCCTGCCCGGCCAGCAGCGCCAGCACCCCGCCGAGCTTCTTCTCCGGCAGGGACGGGTCCAGCACCGCGTTCATCCGGTGCACGTCGTCGGTGGACTCCGCCAGGTCGGTGGGCATGGTGCGCAGCACCGCCTCCATCACCTTGCCGAAGCGGGCGAGCTGGGCGTCCCGGCCCTCGGTCGGCGCCTGGTAGGTGGCGTACGCCACCGAGGCCTTCCCGCTCAGCATCACGCCCTTGCCGGCGGGCGCCAGCACCCTGCCGTCCGGCTTGTTGCCGTCGCGCACCTCGACGTCGGTGTCCACCGCCACCCCGCCCAGCTGGGCGACCAGCAGCTCCAGGTACGGGGTGTCCAGCCGCCAGGTGCCGGCCACCGGGGCGCCGAGCACCGTGCTCAGGCCCTCCCGGGTGGCGGAGGCGCCGATGGCGTCCAGTGACTGGCCGACCGTGGTGACACCGGTGTCGCCGGTGCCGGGCAGCTTGAGGGTGTCCGGCAGCATCAGCACCGAACCCTTGTGACCGGCCGCGTCGTTCACCAGCAGCGCGGTGGAGACCTTCCCCTGCAGGTCGCGCAGGTGCACCACGGTGACCTGCCGGTCGCCCGCGACCGCGGCCGCGTCGCTCCCGCCGAACCGGCCGTCCCACCACAGGTAGCCGAAAACGCCGCCGGCCAGCACCGCGAGCACCACCAGCACGCCGACCAGCCGGTTGCGCAGCCGGCGGCGCCGCTCGGCCCGGACCTCGCTGCGCGACTCGGCGAACTTCAGCCAGTCGATGACGTCCTCGGACTCCTCCGCCTGCTCGTCCACGAAGGTGAACTCGCCGGTGGCGTAGTTGTCCTTGCTGTCCTTGCCGTCCTGGGGCGGCCGCGCGTTCCGGCGTCCGCCGACCTGCTCGGACGGCTGCTCGGGCGCGGCCGGGGCGGCGGGCGCCGCCGGGCGCGGCCGCGGCGGCGCCTGCTGCGGTACCTGCTGCGGCACCTGCTGGGCCGGGGGCGCCGCCTGCGCGGCCTGCTGCGGCGGAGCCGCCGCGTACGGGTCCTGCCCGTACGCCTGCGGCTGGACCTGCTGCTGGACCTGCTGGTGGGCCTGCCGCTGCCCGTACTGCGGGTAGCCGCTCTCCTGCCGGTAGGCCTCCGGCTGGTACGGCTGCTGCTGGTACTGGCCCTGGGGGTAGTGGCCCTGCTGGTAGTGGTCCTGGGCGTACCCCTGCGGCTGGGCGGGCTGCTGACCGTACTGCGGGTAACCCTGGTCGGGCTCGGGCCGGTAGGTCTGCGGCTGCTCGTAGTACCCCTGCTGGTACTGGTCCTGGGCGTACCCCTGCCCCTGGTAGGGCTGCTCCTGGTACGCCCGGTCCTGGTAGTGGTCCTGGTACGGCTGCTGCTGGTAGGGCTGCTGCTGGTAGGGCTGCTGCTGGTGCGGGTACCAGGCCTCGTCGTCCTGGCCGCCTCGGTTCGCGGATCCGGTCACGCCGCCCCTCCCGGGTTCATGGCTGGGCCGGCGCGTAGAGCGCCCGCTTGTCGATGTAACGGACGACGCCGTCCGGCACCAGGTACCAGACCGGTTCGCCCTTGGCGACCCGCAGGCGGCAGTCGGTGGAGGAGATGGCCAGCGCGGGCACCTCGACCAGGGAGACCCCGCCGACCGGCAGTCCGGCGTCGGAGAGAGTGTGCCCCGGGCGGGTGCAGCCGATGAAGTGGGCGAGCTCGAAGAGTTCTTCGGAGTCCCGCCAGGAGAGGATCTGCGCGAGGGCGTCGGCGCCGGTGATGAAGAACAGCTCGGCGTCGGGGTGGAGCGCCCGCAGGTCGCGCAGGGTGTCCACGGTGTAGGTCGGTCCGGTGCGGTCGAGGTCGATCCGGCTGACCGAGAACTGCGGGTTCTCCGCGGTGGCGATGACCGTCATCAGGTAGCGGTCCTCGGCGGCGGAGACCGTGCGCTCGGACTTCTGCCACGGCTGCCCGGTCGGCACGAAGATCACCTCGTCGAGGTGGAACGCGCTCGCGACCTCGCTGGCGGCGACCAGGTGGCCGTGGTGGATGGGGTCGAAGGTGCCGCCCATCACGCCGAGTCGCCTCTTCGCCGCGCGCTCCGCGGTCCCGGCCTGCTCTCTCATGGCGCCACACCTTACGCGACCCGGATGACCACCGGGACAGCCCGAGTCCGTACCCGGCCCGCGGGGCCCCGGACCGGGGCCCCGAGCGGCCGCCCGGATCAGCGGTCGCGGTTGAAGCGGGTGGTCACGAAGAGCAGGAGCAGCAGGATGAACAGCGCGGACCCGCCGGTCAGGTACGGGTTGAGGCTGTCGTGGTTGCCCCCCTCGGACTCGGCGGCGAGCTGGGTGAGGGCGGACAGTGCGGCGTGGCTCATGGTCGGCAGGACCTTCTCGGCTCGGTGACGGACCAGGGGTGCGGGCCGGGTCGGCCTGCGGGCTCATCGTACGGGGGCCGTCACCGCAACCGCTCGGCGGCCCACCGCGTCCACCCGGTGGAGCGGGTGTGCTGGCGGACCGTCGGCCCGACGGGCCGTCAGTGCGGACCGGGCGGCCCGCGGGGTTCAGTTGTCGCGGCCGGCCCGGACCAGCAGCCAGGCCAGCAGGCCGACGCCGACGAAGGACGCCACCACGATGATCCGCAGGAACAGGCCCGGGCCGTTCTCGGTCGAGATCGGGCCGGCCAGGTGGGCCAGGGTGGCAGGGGACATCGTCGGGCTCCTCGGGCTTGCTACGGGCTGCTGCCCGGCCGCCCGGTCGGGTCACCGGGGCCGGCCCTGCCAGGGTAGACGGGTTTACGGCGGCCCGGCGCCCGGGCCCCGCACCGGGCTCCGCGCGCCGCACCGGCCGGGCGTAGCGTGTCGGGCCGGGGACGAGTACACGCCCACGGGCGTTGAAGCCAGTTGGAGCCAACAGCAGCGGGGGCCGGGGAGCCGGTGCCGGCATCGACCAGGAGGTACTCAGAGCATGTCCGATCTCACCAAGGAGACCGCGCCGAGCCGGCGCCGCCAGCGCTTCCCGGAGATCTCGACCCGGGCCTGGGAGCACCCGGCGGACCGTTCGGCGCTGGTCGCCCTGCGCCGGCTGAGCGGCTTCGACGACGTCCTGAAGAAGCTCGCCGGCCTGGTCTCCGAGCGCAGCGTCCGGCTGATGTTCCTGGCCACCGCCGTGAAGGCCTCCGAGCGGCAGTTCCCCGAGCTGTACGACATGGTCCGCGACGCCGCGTACGTGCTGGACCTGGAGCAGGTCCCGGACCTGTACGTGACCCAGGACCCGGCGGTCAACGCGATGTGCATCGGGATGGACACCCCGATCATCGTGCTGACCAGCGGTCTGGTCGACCTGCTCGACGAGGAGGAGCTGCGCGCCGTGGTCGGCCACGAGGTCGGGCACGCGATGTCCGGCCACGCCGTCTACCGGACGATGCTGCTGATCCTCACCAACATCGCGGCCCGGATCGCCTGGCTGCCGCTGGGCAACCTGGCGATCACCGCGGTCATCACCGCCCTCAAGGAGTGGTTCCGCAAGGCCGAGCTGTCCTGCGACCGGGCCGGCCTGCTGGCCGGCCAGGACCTCCAGGCCTCGATGCGCGGCCTGATGAAGCTGGCGGGCGGCCACAACCTGGCCGAGATGAACGTGGACGCGTTCCTGGAGCAGGCCGAGGAGTACGACCGGGCGGGCGATCTGCGCGACGGCGTGCTCAAGCTGCTGCAGGTGCTGCCGCAGACCCACCCGTTCGCGGTGGTGCGGGTGGCCAAGCTGAAGAAGTGGGCGGAGAGCGAGGAGTACCGCTCGATCCTGGCCGGCGCCTACCCGCGCCGCGGCGACGACCCGAACACCTCGGTCGGCGCGCAGTGGAAGGCCGCGGCCGACTCCTACTCGCAGTCGGTCAAGGACAGCAAGGACCCGCTGATGGGCCTGCTGCGCGACGTCGCCGGCGGGGTCGGCACGGTCGGCGGCAAGCTGCGCGACACCTTCGCCGGTGCCCGGGGCGCCGCCGGCTCCCCGGCCGGGGACGGGCGCCAGGGGGACGGCGCCGACAGCGCCGGCTGACCACCGCCGCGCCACCGCGGGCCCGGGAGCGGCTGCTCCCGGGCCCGTTCGCGTCGTGGTTCCGCCGGGGTCAGCCCGTCGGCGGCCCGAGCACCCCGCACACCTGCCACGCCGGGTGGGTGTGGTCGGCCGGGCTGACCGGCACCGGGGCGGTCCCCGCCGCACCGGCCGGCAGCGGCTGCAGGTAGCCCGCCGTGAACGCGCCGCAGGAGGTCGGCCCGGCCTGCACCACCGCGTCGACCAGCCGCAGCCGGGCCACCGCGACGTCGCCGTGCTCGAACTCGAAGCGCAGCTCCCGCCGGACCGTGAACAGGGCGGCGGACGACTGCGCGGTACCGGCCGGCCGCAGCGCGTACACGAAGGTGTGGTCGGCGGCCACCTCCAGCGTCCCGCTGTCCGCCTCGGTCACCACCATCGAACCGGCCGCCTTCACGGTCTGCGACGCCAGCGCCACCTGGCCCGGGTCGAACCGCACCAGCCAGCCGGTGGCGGCGTGGCGGCGGTCGTCCCGCGGCGCCTTGACGCTGTCGTCGTACTGGGTCAGCTCCCCGGCCGTCACCAGCGCCCTGGCCTGCGCCGTGTCCGACTGCACCAGCGTCGCCGGGGAGAGCGCGGAGGCCACCAGGTAGCTCTGCACGGTGTCCAGCGCCCGGGCCACCTCGGTGCGGGTGAAGTGCGCGGTCGCGGAGGCGGCCGGCACCCCGAGTCCGGCGGCCCCGTCGGCGTACCCGGTCGGCAGGCCGGCGAACGGGTCGGCCTGGTCGGCGACGGCCGGGACCGGGACCGGCGGGCTGAGCGCCACCATGGTCGAGGAGAGCTGGCTGCCGCTCGGCACCACACCGGCCCGGTGCGGGGAGCTCACCCCGAAGTACACCGCGGCGGCGAACGCCAGCACCACGACGAGCAGCAGCGCGACCGCCTGTCGGGGCAGCGAGCCCATCGGGCCGAAGCCGATCCGGGGCCGGGTCGCCCGCGGGTGGTCGGGCCCCAGCCGCTCCTGGGCGGACAGCTCCTGGATCCGGGCAGCGCGGACGAACGATTCGTCGAAGACCACGGATCGGAACTCGTCCTCGTTGCCGGAACCGCCCTCGGGGGTACCCTCGGGAGGCTCGCGCGGGTCACCCATACCACCAGGGTAGACGCGGGCCCCGCGCGGTACGAGGGGCCGTGCAGAACTTCCGGCCGCACCGGTGACGCCCGCCCGGCGCGTCCGCGACCGGGCGGACCGGCGGGCCGGCCGGACCGGCGGGTGCGGTCAGCCGGACCGCACCACGGCCACCGCCGGGGCCGGCGTCGGGTCGACCGCGGCGCCCGAGCTGCTGCTACCGCCCTCCGGCCGCAGCGGGGACCCGCCCGTGCCGCCGCCGGTGCCCCGGTAGATCGCGGCCACCGCCACCGCCACCACCCCGACGCCCATCACCACCGCCAGCACCCAGGCCACCGGCCGGTGCCAGCGCTGCTGCGCGACGTCCCGGCCGCGGTGGGCGGCCGAGGGGTGCGGGCGGACCGGGCGCCCCCAGCGCGAACGGCGCCTGGAGCGGTCCAGCCCGGACCACGGATCCGGGTACAGCCGGTCGTCGTCGAGACCTCGCGGGTGCGGGCGCAGCTCGAGCGGCAGCCCCTCCCCCGAGGTCGTCAACTCGTAGCCCCGGCCGGTGCCGACCGCGTCCGGCTCGAACCGCGCCTCGGCGGCGGCCAGCTGCCGCTCCAGCGCGCTCGGCTCGTGGACCGCGGCGGACCGGACGAACGCCTCGTCGAAGACCACGGTGGCGAACTCGTCGTCCGCACCACCGTGATCGGCGCCGTCGGGGTACGGCGAACCCCCCACATCGTCAGCCACGGATTCAGCGTATTACCGGGCGGCCCGTTTGTCCGGGTCTCCGGCCAGTTGCTCCGTCACAAGGATGTCCCGATCAGCCGGTTCTCCCCGCCCGCGGGTCCCGTCCGACGGGTCCGGCGGGCGGGCCCGGCAGGGTCCGGCCCGGTCCGGCCGGTCTCAGGAGCCGGAGCCGACCGTCTGGGTCGCCTCGCCCCGGACATGGCCGTCACCGGTCACGATGTACTTGGTCGAGGTCAGCTCCGGCAGGCCCATCGGACCGCGGGCGTGCAGCTTCTGGGTGGAGATGCCGATCTCCGCGCCGAAGCCGAACTCACCGCCGTCGGTGAACCGCGTCGAGGCGTTGACGGCCACCGTGGTGGCGTCCACCAGCTGGGTGAAGCGGCGGGCCGCCGCCTGCGAGGTGGTCACGATCGCCTCGGTGTGGCCCGAGGACCAGCGGCGGATGTGCGCGACCGCGGCGTCCAGCGACGGCACCACGGCGGCGGCCAGGTCCAGCGACAGGTACTCCGCCGCCCAGTCCTCGTCGGTGGCGGGCACCACGGTCGCCGCCGACCCCTCGGCGGCCTTGAGCACCGCCTCGTCGCCGTGCACGGTGACCCCGGCCGCGGCCAGCGCGGCGAGCGCCGGCGGCAGGAACTCGTCCGCGACGTCGGCGTGCACCAGCAGCGTCTCCGCCGAGTTGCAGACACTGACCCGCTGCGCCTTGGAGTTCAGCAGGATGCCGACCGCCATCGCCAGGTCGGTGTCGGCGTCGACGTAGACGTGGCAGTTGCCGGTACCGGTCTCGATCACCGGCACGGTGGAACCCTCCACCACGGCCTTGATCAGCGCGGCGCCGCCGCGCGGGATCAGCACGTCCACCAGGCCGCGGGCGCGCATCAGCTCCTGCACCGAGTCCCGGCTCTCGCCGGGCACCAGCTGGACCGCGTCGGCGGGCAGGCCCGCGGCGCCGAGCGCGTCCCGGACGACGGCGACCAGCGCGGTGTTGGAGCGGTACGCGGAGGCGGAGCCGCGCAGCAGGACTGCGTTGCCGGACTTCAGGCACAGCGCGGCGGCGTCCACCGTGACGTTGGGCCGGGCCTCGTAGATGATGCCCACCACGCCGAGCGGGACCCGCACCTGGCGCACGTCCAGGCCGTTGGGCAGGGTGTAGCCGCGCACCACCTCGCCGACCGGGTCGGGCAGCGCGGCGACGTCCCGCACGTCGGCGGCGATGGCGGCGATCCGCTCCTCGGTGAGGGTGAGCCGGTCGATCACCGACTCGGCGGTGCCGGCCTGCCGGGCGCGGGCGACGTCCTCGGCGTTGGCCGCGGTGATCTCGGCGCTGCGGGCGGTCAGGGCGTCCGCGACCGCCAGCAGCGCGGTGTCCTTGACGCGGCGCGGCAGCGGGGCGAGCTCGGCGGCCGCCTCCCGGGCACGGCGCGCGGCGGCGAGGACGGGGCTGTCGGTGGTGGCGTGGTCGCTCATGCCGAAAGGGTAGCGACTGCGCCGCCCGGACCCACGATCCGTCCTGTCCGGTGAGACGGCCGCCGGGCCCGCCACGGGCCCGCGCTCAGTACGGGTGCACGCCGCCCAGGTGCGGCGGCGGATCGCCGAAGCCCTCGGCGACCCGCTTGTGGTACGTCGGGCGGTCGACCACCTCGAGGCCGACGATCTCCCACGGCGGCAGGTTGGCCGAGCCCTTGTGCTCCCCCCACAGCCGCAGGGCTATCGCCGCCGCGTCGTGCAGGTCGCGGGCCTCCTCCCAGTAGCGGATCTCCGCGTGGTCGGTGGCGTAGCGGGCCGTCAGGAAGAACGAGTGGTCGTACGCGAGACGCTCCAGCGCCGCCCGCAGCTCACCGAGCGGGGTGGCCCGGCCGGCCACGCTGAGCACCACGTGCCACAGCCGGCCCTGCTCCGGCTGCGGCTGCTCGTCCTCCTCGCGCGGGTGCAACTCCCGGACGGCCTCGCGCGGTTGCAGCTGCGGCGCCTGGTCCGCGCGGCGGCCGCCCTCGATGCTGGTCAGTCTCCGCTGCGCCGTCTCTCCGGGCAGTGCTCCCTGGAGCCTGCGTCCCACCGGCGGCCTCCTGTTCGGCGACGACACTGTCCGGACCCGGCCGGGCCCGCCTGACCCACTCCCCCTCGGGGCCTTCCGTCAGCCGCGCAGGACGACCAGGTCGTCACGGTGGACGACCTCGCGCTCGTACTCGGCTCCGAGCTCCTGGGCCAGTTCTCGGGTGGACCGGCCGAGCAGACGGGGCAACTCCCTCGCATCAAAGTTGACCAGTCCGCGGCCCACGATGTGGCCGTTTTCACCAAGAAGGTCCACCGGATCACCCGCGGTGAAGTCGCCGTCCACCCGGGTCACCCCGGCGGGCAGCAGCGACTTCCCTCCGTGCACCACCGCCTCCACCGCACCGGCGTCCAGGTGCAGCGCGCCGCGCGGGGTCGAGGCGTGCTCCAGCCACAGCAGCCGGTCCGCGGAGCGGCTGCCGGTGCGCCGGAACAGGGTGCCGGTGGGGCGGCCGGCCAGGGCGTCGGCGGCGTGGCTGGCGGCGGTCAGCACCACCGGGATGCCCGCGCCGGTGGCGATCCGGGCGGCCTCGATCTTCGTCACCATGCCGCCGGTGCCCACCCCGGCCTTGCCGGCGCTGCCGATCTCGATGCCGTCCAGGTCCTGCGGGCCGCGCACCAGCTCGATCCGGCTGGTGCCGGGCCGGCTCGGGTCGCCGTCGTACAGGCCGTCCACGTCGGAGAGCAGCACCAGCAGGTCGGCCCGGACCAGGTGGGCGACCAGGGCGGCCAGCCGGTCGTTGTCACCGAACTTGATTTCGGCGGTGGCGACGGTGTCGTTCTCGTTGACGACCGGCATCGCGCCCATCGCCAGCAGCTGGTCCAGGGTCCGGTAGGCGTTGCGGTAGTGCGCGCGCCGGCTGGCGTCCTCGGCGGTCAGCAGCACCTGGCCGACCCGCACGCCGTACCGGGCGAAGGAGGCCGTGTACCGGGCCACCAGCAGCCCCTGGCCGACGCTGGCGGCGGCCTGCTGCCGGGCCAGGTCGCTGGGGCGCTTGTCCAGGCCGAGCGGGGCCAGGCCCGCCGCGATGGCGCCGGAGGAGACCAGCACCACGTCCGGCGCGTCCGGGCGGCTGCGGACCTTGGCGAGGGCGTCGACCAGCGCGTCCACCCGGTCGGCGTCCAGGCCCCCGGCCGCCGTGGTGAGGGAGGAGGAGCCGACCTTGACGACGATCCGCCGTGCGGCCAGGACCTCCTGCCGCAGTGTCTGATCCGTCATCAGTGCCCTCCGGTCGTACTGGATCGAGCCCGCCGCTCGGACCGCAATCTACGCGATCCGGGCGACGGGCCCGTACGGCATTTCACCCCTCAGGACGAGGCGGCCACCGCCCCGGCCCGCCCGGGGTCAGTAGTCCTCGTCGTCGCCCTCGAGGGCCTGCCGGCCGGAGGAGAGCGCCTCGTAGGCGAGGTACTCCGCCTCGGCGGCGTCGCGGGTCTTCTGCTTCTCCCGGCGCCGGTCGACGGCCGGGCGCTGGGTCTCCATCCGGTGGTCCTCGCCGCGGCGGCCGAGCATCTCCGCACCGGCGGCCATGGTCGGCTCCCAGTCGAAGACCACGGCGTTGTCCTCGGGACCGATGATGACGGTGTCGCCCTCCTGGGCGCCCACCTTCCACAGCTGGTCCTCGACGCCGAGCCGGGCCAGCCGGTCCGCGAGGTAGCCGACCGCCTCGTCGTTGGAGAAGTCGGTCTGGCGCACCCAGCGCTCCGGCTTGGTACCGCGGATGCGGTACGCGCCGTCCTCCTCGGTGATGGTGAAGCCCGCGTCGTCGACGGCGGCGGGCCGCAGCACGATCCGGGTCGACTCCTGCAGCGGCTTGGCGGCCCGGGACTCGGCGACGATCTGCGCCAGCGCGTAGTTCAGCTCCCGCAGGCCCTTGTGGGCGAGCGCGGAGACCTCGAAGACGCGGTAGCCGCGCTCCTCCAGGGAGGCCCGGGTGAGGTCGGCGATGTCCTGGCCGTCCGGGACGTCGGTCTTGTTCAGCGCGACCAGTCGCGGCCGGTCCTCCAGCCCGCCGTACGCGGCGAGTTCGGCCTCGATGGTCTCCAGGTCGGTCAGCGGGTCGCGGCCGGGCTCCAGGGTGGCGCAGTCCAGCACGTGCACCAGCACCTCGCAGCGCTCGACGTGCCGCAGGAACTCCAGGCCCAGGCCGCGGCCCTGGCTGGCGCCGGGGATCAGACCGGGGACGTCGGCGATGGTGTAGACCGTGTCGCCGGCGGTGACCACGCCGAGGTTGGGGATCAGGGTGGTGAACGGGTAGTCCGCGATCTTCGGCTTGGCGGCCGAGAGGACCGAGATCAGCGAGGACTTGCCCGCGCTCGGGTAGCCGACCAGGGCGACGTCGGCGACGGACTTGAGCTCCATCACGATGTCGCCGGCCTCGCCGGGCTCGCCGAGCAGCGCGAAGCCGGGGGCCTTGCGGCGGGCCGAGGACAGCGCGGAGTTCCCGAGGCCGCCGCGGCCGCCGGCGGCGGCGACGTAGCTGGTGCCGTGGCCGACCAGGTCGGCGAGCACGTTGCCCTTCTTGTCGAGGACCACGGTGCCGTCCGGGACGGGCAGGACCAGGTCCTGGCCGTCCGCGCCGGTCCGGTGGCCGCCCGCGCCGGGCTTGCCGTTGGTGGCCTTGCGCTTGGGCGAGTGGTGGTACTCGAGCAGGGTGGTGACCTGCGAGTCCACGGTGAGGATGACGCTGCCGCCCTCACCCCCGTTGCCGCCGTCGGGACCGCCGAGCGGCTTGAACTTCTCCCGGTGCACGGAGGCGCAGCCGTGGCCCCCGTTACCCGCGGCGACGTACAGCTCGACGCGGTCCACGAAGGTGGTCATGGGATGTGCCTCCAGTGCGAAGAAATGGGGTCCTGCGGTAAAGCATGAAGGGTGGACCGGGTCATCCCCGGCCCACCCTTCACTGTGAGTCTTGACCCAGGGTCAGCAGACTCAGGCCTCGACGGCCACGATGTTGACGACGCGGCGGCCACGACGGTTGCCGAACTGGACCGCACCGGCGGTCAGCGCGAACAGGGTGTCGTCGCCACCGCGGCCGACGCCGGCACCCGGGTGGAAGTGGGTGCCGCGCTGGCGGACGATGATCTCGCCGGCGCTGACGACCTGGCCGCCGAAGCGCTTGACGCCGAGGCGCTGGGCGTTCGAGTCACGGCCGTTACGGGTAGAGCTTGCGCCCTTCTTGTGTGCCATCTCGCTATCCCCTTACTTGCTGACGGAGTCGATGCTGGTGATCCGCACAGCGGTGTGCTGCTGACGGTGACCCTGGCGGCGGCGGTAGCCGGTCTTGTTCTTGTAGCGCAGGATGACGATCTTCTCACCCTTGGTCTGGTCCACGACCTCGGCGTGAGCCTTCACGCCGGCGAGCACCCACGGGTCGGAGGTGACAGCGTCACCGTCGACGATGAGGATGGTCGAGAGCTCGACCGAGTCACCCGCCTTGGCCTCAATACGGTCAATCTCCAGCACGTCGCCGACGGCGACCTTGTGCTGGCGGCCGCCTGCGCGAACGATCGCGTACATGCGGTACCCACTTTCTGTACTCGGTCGGAACTCGCCGATGCCAGCCACCTGGGTACGGACACAGGGGCCTCCCCCGGGCCAGCAGGGCTGAACCCGGGAGGTGATCTGCTCGGGAGCGCGGCGTCAAACACGCCAAGGGTCAAGAATACGGACCGACCGCCCTACGGGCAAACCGGACCCTACCCGGCGCCGGCCGGGCCCCGCGGAACGGGACCCGGCCGGCACCCGGGGCTTACTCGGACGCCGTATCACCTTCGGCGGCCGCGGCCTTCTTGGCCGCCGCGCCGGTCCGCTTGGTGGCGGTCTTGCGGGCGGTGGTCTTCTTGGCCGCGGTCGTCTTCTTCGCGGCCGTGGTCTTCTTCGCAGCGGCCTTGCGGGGCGCCCGCTTCTTCGGAGCGGGGGCCTCCTCGGCCTGCTCCTCCGCAGCCTGCTCCTCGGCGGCCTCGACGGCCGGGGCCTCGACCTCGACGGCCTCGACCTCGACGACCTCGGCGACCGGCGCCTCGGAGGCCGGCTCCTCGGCCGGGGCCGCCGGCTCCGGCTGCACCTGGGCCGCGGCCGTCAGCGCGGCCTCGACCACGGCGTCGGCCCGCGCCTGCAGCACCACGATCTCGGCTCCGCCCGGCGCACCGGCCGGAGCCGTCGCCTTGCGGACCGCCCGGCGGCGGGTGCGGCCGGCCGCCGGCGCGGCGGCCGGGATCTCGACCAGGCTCGGCCGGGCGACGGGCTCCGCAGCCTCGGCCGGCGCGGCCGGCTCCTCGGCCACGGGCTCCGGCTGCGCCGCGGGCTCCCGCTCGACCAGCTCGAAGGTCTCCTCGGCCTCGGCCTCGGACTCGAACGGCGCCTCGGACTCGGTGCCGGCGGCCTCCAGGCCCTCCGGCTCGCCCTGGCCCGCGCCGCCCTTGCCGCGACGGCGGCGCTTGCTGCCGCCCGCGGCGGCGCTCTCGCCGGCCGCCGCGGTGTGGCCGCCACCGCCGTGGGTGTGCGGCTGGTCCATGTGGACGATGACGCCGCGCCCGTTGCAGTGCACGCAGGACTCGGAGAAGGACTCCAGCAGGCCCTGGCCGACCCGCTTGCGGGTCATCTGGACCAGGCCCAGCGAAGTGACCTCGGCCACCTGGTGCTTGGTCCGGTCCCGGCCCAGGCACTCCAGCAGGCGCCGCAGCACCAGGTCGCGGTTGGACTCCAGCACCATGTCGATGAAGTCGATCACGATGATGCCGCCGAGGTCGCGCAGCCGCAGCTGACGGACGATCTCCTCGGCCGCCTCGATGTTGTTGCGGGTGACGGTCTCCTCGAGGTTCCCGCCCTGGCCGACGAACTTGCCGGTGTTGACGTCGACCACGACCATCGCCTCGGTCCGGTCGATCACCAGCGAACCGCCGCTGGGCAGCCAGACCTTGCGGTCCAGCGCCTTCATCAGCTGCTCGTCGATCCGGTAGGTGGCGAACACGTCGACGTCCGAGGTCCAGCGCTGCAGCCGGTCCGCGAGGTCGGGGGCCACGCCGCCGACGTACTCGTGGATGGTGCTCCACGCCTCGGCGCCGCTGACGATGACCTTGCTGAAGTCCTCGTTGAAGATGTCGCGCACGACCCGGACGGTCATGTCCGGCTCGCCGTACAGCAGCGCCGGGGCGTTGCCGGTGGCGGCCTTCTTCTGGATCTCCTCCCACTGCGCCTGCAGGCGCTGCACGTCGCGGGTGAGCTCGTCCTCGCTGGCGCCCTCGGCGGCGGTGCGCACGATGACGCCCGCGTCGTCCGGGACGATCTTCTTGAGGATCTGCTTCAGGCGGGCGCGCTCGTTCTCCGGGAGCTTGCGGCTGATACCGGTCATCGAGCCCTCGGGCACGTAGACCAGGTAGCGGCCGGGCAGCGAGATCTGGCTGGTCAGCCGGGCGCCCTTGTGGCCGATCGGGTCCTTGGAGACCTGGACCAGCACGGACTGGCCGGACTTGAGCACCGACTCGATCCGGCGCGGGCCGCCGTGGCCCAGCGCACCGAAGTTGACCTCACCGGCGTACAGCACCGCGTTGCGGCCCTTGCCGATGTCGACGAAGGCGGCCTCCATCGACGGCAGCACGTTCTGGACCTTGCCCAGGTAGACGTTGCCGACGTAGCTGGTGGCCTGCTCCTTGTTGACGTAGTGCTCGACGAGCACGCCGTCCTCCAGGACGCCGATCTGGGTGCGCTGGCCGTTCTGGCGGACCACCATCACCCGCTCGACCGACTCCCGGCGGGCCAGGAACTCGGCCTCGGTGATGATCGGCACCCGGCGGCGGCCCAGCTCACGGCCCTCACGGCGGCGCTGCTTCTTCGCCTCCAGACGGGTGGAGCCCTTGATGGACTGCACCTCGTCCGGGTCGAAGGCCGGCTCGGTGGAGCGGCGGCGCGGCTCGCGCACCTTCACCACGGTCCGGACGCCGTCCTCGGTGGTCTCGGCGGCCACCTCGACACCGCTCTCGCCACTGCGGCGACGGCGGCGACGGCGCGACGAGGACAGGCCGGCCGCGAGGTCGTCGTCGTCCTCGTCGTCCTCGTCCGCCCCGGCGGCGGCAGCGGCCGGCTGCTCGTCCGCGGTGTCCGCGGTCACCGTCTCGGTGTCGCCCTCGGTCTCGTTCTCGCTCTCGTCGCTCTCACCGCGGCGGCGACGGCGGCCACCACGACGGCGGCGGCGGGACGGACGACCGTCCTCGTCCCACTCCGCCTCGGTGTCCGGGCCGGTCGCGGGAGCCTCGGCGGGCGCCTCGACGGCGGCCGGCTCCGGCTGCTGCGCCCGGACCTCCTGGCGGGGCTCCTGGCGGGGCTCCTGCCGGGGCTCGGCCTGCGGCCTGCCCTCCGGGCGGACCCGCACCGAGGTGCGGACGCGGCGGCGGCGGCCGACGCCGCTGTACTCGAACTCGTCGTCGCCCTCGGCGGCCGGCGCGGGCGCGGCCTTCGCCGGGGCGGCCTTGGCAGCCTTGGCGGCCTTGGCCGGCTGCACGGACGCGCCGGCGGGCTGGGCGGCGGCGGCCTGCGCGGCCGGCTGGCCGGGCGCGGCGACGAACGGCGTGGGCTCCTGGAAGACCGGCGCCTGGAAGATTGCGGTGGACGGGCGCACGGCGCGGCGGCGGACCCGCTGCGGCGGCTCCGCCTCGGCGGGCGCGGCGGCCGGCGCGGGGGCCTCGGCCTGCGCGGCGGCCTGCTCCTCGGCCTCCTCCTCGGTCTCCTCGACCGGCTCCTCGACGGGAGCGGCGGGCTCGACGACCGCGGCCGGCGGGGCCTGCTCGGCCACCACGGGGGCGGCCTCGACGACCCGGCGACGGCGCGGACGGCGGGCCGGGGCCTCCTCGGCGACCGGCTCGGCGACCGGCTCCGGCGCGGCCTCGGCGGCCGGCTCGGTGACGGCCTCGGCGGCCGGCGTCCGGACCGGGGCCTCGGCGCGCTTACGGGTACGGCGGGCGCGGGCGGGCTTCTCCGGCGCGGCCTCGGCCTCGGCGGCGGGCGCCTCGACGGCGGGTGCTTCGGTGGCCGGCGCCTCGACCGCGGGGGTCTCGGTGGCGGCGGCCTCGGCGGCCTCCGGCGCACCGGCCGGGGCCTCGACGCGCTTACGGGTACGGCGGGCCCGGACCGGCTTCTCCGGCGCGGCCTCGGCGGCGGGCGCCTCGGGCTCGGCGGGGGTCTCGGCGCCGGGGGCGTCGGCAGGGACGACCGTCTCGGCGGTGTCGGCGGCGGCCCCCTGCGGCGCACCGGCCGGGCGGGAGACCGCCCGGCGGCGACGGCGCGGCGGAGCGGCCGCGGCGGAGCCGTCGGCGTCGTGGTCGGCCGGTTCCGCAGCGGACTGCGGGTCGGTGTTCTCGAGCATGCGGGTGGATCTCCCGTCAGGCCCCCGGGCTCCGCATCCGAGCACGGCGGGGCACCGGGGTTCCGGTCGGTCGCGATGCTCGCGGACCGACTCCCACGGTGCCGCCGTGCGGACGCGAGGCCGCACAGGGGCTCGTAGTCTCGCTCGGCGCCCCGCACGGTGCGGGGTGTCGAAAGTCTTCTGGTCTGGGCCAGTCTTCTCAGTTGTCCGGGCCACTCCGGAGCCGGCCTGGTTGGCTGCCAGGCGGGCCCTCCGGCCCGGTTGCGGGCCGGAGGAAGGATCCTCGGGCCGGCCGACCATCCGGGTCGGCCGGCCGCAAGGGCTGGCCTTCATGTGCGACGGCGCTCGCTCCCCTGGGGAGCCGCGGGGCCCGGGGAGCCGCAGGACCGGAGTTGCTCCGGACCGGGGCTCCCGCCCGCCCGGCGGACGCGGATGCGCGCAGCCAGGAGGCCGCTACTGGCCGTCCGTGGCCGCTGCGCGGTCGAGCGCCAGCGGGTCGGTCACCGTGCCGGACTCCTCGTCGAGCGGCCCCTGCGCCAGCCTGGTCACCTCAGCGGGGACCGGCGGCGCCAGGTCGGCCGTCGCACGGAGACCGGACAAAACGTCGTCGGGTCGTACGGCGGGTGTGGCGTGTCGTACTACCAGCCGCAGTATCGCACAGGGACCGGTGGTCCGAACATCACCGGTACCGTCCGTACCGGTGTCGTTACCATTCCCCGTCTGCGGCGGAACAACCTCCAGACCGGCGACGGCACCGCGGGCGTCGAAGACCCGCATGCCGTTCTTGGTCTGGCGCTGGACCTCGACGGCGTCGGCCGCGAGGAAGGCGGAGACCGCGCGGCCGGCCTCCTCGTGCGCCACGCCGTCAAGGCGCAGCTGCCACACCGAGGCCTCCAGGCGCTCCACGAAGTGCGGGGTGCGCACCTCGACCGCGTCGATCACGTCCAGGCCGGGCGGGAGCGACTCGTCGAGCTGCGCGCGCAGCTGCTCCGGGTCGCGGAACTCGGCCAGGCCGATCTCCAGGTACTCGGCCTCGCTGGCGACCCCGGTCGGGGCGGCGTTGGCGTACGAGACCTTGGGGTGCGGGGTGAAGCCCGCGGAGTACGCCATGGGGACGGCCGAGCGGCGCAGCGCGCGCTCGAAGGCGCGTTGGAAGTCCCGGTGGCTGGTGAATCGCAGACGGCCGCGCTTGGTGTAGCGCAGACGGATGCGCTGCACCGTCGGAGCGGGCGGCGGACCGTCGGGCGTGCGGCGTGCCAGGGTCGCTCAGTCCTTAGTCAGTTGGCCAGTCCGGCGCGCCACCGTGTCGGGGCATCGGCCGGACTTCTGTCAGGACAAGGGTACGCGGCCCGCGGGCCGCGCCGGCGCCCAGCTCACCCCAGCAGCGCACGGCGCAGCTCCCGGCGGATCTCCCGGCTCGCCCGGCGGACCTCGGCGGCGGCCCGGCGCAGCTCCGCCTTGACCGGCCACCACACCTCGCGCCGGACCCAGCGGCACGGGCGCACCACCAGGGCCCGCCACGCCCGGCCGGCCAGCCGCCAGGCTCCCAGCAGGACCCGCCACAGCCCGCGCAGCAGCGGGCCGAGCAGCGTCCGCCAGAGCCAGGCCAGCGGCAGCACGACCAGGTGGCCGAGGACCGTGCCGACCACCACGCCGAGCGCCCGGGCCAGCCACTCGATGCCCCGGCCGAGGCCGCGGACCGCCCGCACCATCGCCCGTCCGAGCGGTACCAGCAGGTGCCGCACCGTCCAGCGGCAGGCCGCCGCGGTCGCCCGCGCCGCCGTCCGCACGGCGGCAGCACCGCCACGGGCCAGCCGCGCCACCACCCGCGCCAGCGGGAGCAGCCCGTACCGGTACAGCCCGACGACCGGCAGCACCACCAGGTGCCGCACCGACCACCGCAGGGCGGCCGCACCCCGGCCGGCCAGCCGCACCGCGGCACGTCCCAGCGGCACCAGCCCGTACCGGTACAGCCCGACCACCGGCACCACCAGCAGGCTGCGCAGCAGCCGGCGCAGTACCGCGCCGACGGCGGCCGAGGCGGTCAGCAGCGCCCGGCCGAGCGGCCGCAGGACGTGCCGGCCCAGCAGGGTCAGCGGGGCCGCGACCAGGGCGGTGCCGAGCCACCGCAGGAGGCGCACGGCGGCGCCCGCGGGCAGCACCACGGCGTACCGCAGCAGCGCGCGCAAGGCCGTCAGCAACGCACCGCCGAGCCACCCCGCGGCCCGCTGGGCCAGCCTCAGCGCCGCCAGGAGGGCGCGGACCGGCGGCGTCACCGCGTACCGCCACAGCCACCGCAGGGCCTTCCCGGCGCCGGACAGGGCCGCCGACAGCAGGCGGCCGAGCGCGCGGGCCACCGCCGCCGCACCCGCCGCCAGGGCCTTCGCCAGCACGCCGAGCAGCCGGCCGAGCGGGCGGACGGCGTGCCGGTACAGCCAGCCGGACGGCCGGACCACCAGCCAGGTGGCCAGTGCGCGCAGCAGTCGTCCGAGCGGGACCAGCAGCCACCGGTGCAGGGCCTTCGCCGGCCGGACCAGCAGCAGGTCGAGTGCGCCGAGGAGCACCCTGCGGGCCGCCCGTCCGGCCGCCACCAGTGCCTCCCAGGCGAACCGCAGCGGCAGGACCACCACCAGCGCGACGGCCCGTGCCACCCAGGTCAGGCAGCCCGCGGGCTGCTGCATCTCGTCCATCTGTTCCCCCGCCCGCGACCGTCCCGAGGCCGTGATCGTAGTGCAGCCCCTCCCGGGCCGGTGCCCGGCGGTGTCCGGGAACGGCGGAACCCGCCCCCGGCCTCGCGGGCCGGGAGCGGGTTCCTTCGAACGGCTGGGCGGGCGGCGCTACTTGACGACCGTCAGCGGCAGCAGCTTCTTGCCCGTGGGGCCGATCTGGATGCTGGTGTCCATCTGGGGGCAGACGCCGCAGTCGAAGCACGGGGTCCAGCGGCAGTCCTCGACCTCGACCTCCTCGAGGGCGTCCTGCCAGTCCTCCCAGAGCCAGTCCTTGTCGAGGCCGCTGTCCAGGTGGTCCCAGGGCAGCACCTCCTCGTAGGTGCGCTCACGGGTGGTGTACCAGGCCACGTCCACGCCGGTGCCGGCCAGGCCCTTGTCGGCGCAGGCGATCCAGCGGTCGTAGGAGAAGTGCTCGCGCCAGCCGTCGAACCGGCCGCCGTCGTCGTACACGGCGCGGATGACGGCGCCGATCCGGCGGTCGCCGCGGGAGAGCAGGCCCTCGATGATGCCGGGCTTGCCGTCGTGGTAGCGGAAGCCGATGTTCTTGCCGTACTTGCGGTCGCCGCGGATGGAGTCGCGCAGCTTGGCCAGCCGGGCGTCGGTGTCCTCGGCGCTCAGCTGCGGGGCCCACTGGAACGGGGTGTGCGGCTTGGGCACGAACCCGCCGATGGAGACGGTGCAGCGGATGTCGTTCTGGCCGGTGACCTCGCGGCCCTTCTGGATCACGTTCTTGGCCATCGTGCCGATCTGCAGCACGTCGTCGTCGGTCTCGGTGGGCAGGCCGCACATGAAGTACAGCTTCACCTGGCGCCAGCCGTTGCCGTACGCGGTGGCGACCGTGGTGATGAGGTCCTCCTCGGACACCATCTTGTTGATCACCTTGCGGATCCGCTCGCTGCCGCCCTCGGGGGCGAAGGTGAGCCCGGAGCGGCGGCCGTTGCGGGACAGCTCGTTGGCGAGGTCGATGTTGAAGGCGTCGACCCGCGTGGAGGGCAGCGACAGGCCGACCTTGTCCTCGGCGTAGCGGTCGGCCAGGCCCTTGGCGATGTCACCGATCTCGGTGTGGTCCGCGGAGGACAGCGACAGCAGGCCGACCTCCTCGAAGCCGGTCGCCTTCAGGCCGCGCTCGACCATCTCGCCGATGCCGGTGATGCTTCGCTCCCGCACGGGGCGCGTGATCATGCCGGCCTGGCAGAAGCGGCAGCCGCGGGTGCAGCCGCGGAAGATCTCGACGGACATCCGCTCGTGCACCGTCTCCGCGAGCGGGACCAGCGGCTGCTTGGGGTACGGCCACTCGTCGAGGTCCATCACGGTGTGCTTGGAGACCCGCCACGGCACGCCGGCCCGGTTGGGCACCACGCGGCCGATCCGGCCGTCCGGCAGGTACTCGACGTCGTAGAAGCGCGGCACGTAGACGGCGCCGGTGCGGGCGAGGCGCAGCAGCACCTCGTCCCGGCCGCCGGGGCGGCCCTCGGCCTTCCAGCCGCGGATGATCTCGGTCATGTCGAGCACGGCCTGCTCGCCGTCGCCGATCACCGCGCAGTCGATGAAGTCCGCGATCGGCTCGGGGTTGAACGCGGCGTGGCCGCCGGCCAGCACGATCGGGTCCTCGACGGTGCGGTCCTTGGACTCCATCGGGATGCCCGCGAGGTCGAGCGCGGTGAGCATGTTGGTGTAGCCGAGCTCGGTGGAGAACGACAGTCCGAAGACGTCGAAGGCCTTCACCGGGCGGTGGGCGTCGACCGTGAACTGCGGCACCGCGTGCTCGCGCATCAGCGCTTCGAGGTCCGGCCAGACGCTGTAGGTGCGCTCGGCGAGCACGCCCTCGCGCTCGTTGAGCACCTCGTAGAGGATCATGACGCCCTGGTTGGGCAGGCCGACCTCGTAGGCGTCGGGGTACATCAGGGCCCAGCGCACGTCGCAGGCGTCCCAGTCCTTGACGGTCGAGTTGAGCTCGCCGCCGACATACTGGATCGGCTTCTGGACGTGCGGGAGGAGGGCCTCCAGGCGTGGGAAGACCGATTCGACTGGCATGCGGGGAGCCTTTGGCGACGGGAACAGGACGACTCTCAAGGGTAGCCGAATCGCGACCTTCGAAATTCTGACGCCCGCGGCCCCGGTTGGAGGGGTCGCGGGCGTCGGAGCGGCCGGGGTCAGATCCCTATCGGCCGCTGGGAGCGGACGGACTGCAGCAGTCCGATGGCGATCCAGACCGCGAACATCGAGGACCCGCCGTAGGAGACGAACGGCAGCGGGATGCCCGCCACGGGCATGATGCCGAGGTTCATGCCGATGTTCTCGAAGGCCTGGAAGGCGAACCAGATCACCACGCCCGCCGCGATGACCGTGCCGTACAGGTCGGTGGCGTGGCGGGCGATCCGGCAGGCCCGCCAGAGGATCACGCCGAGCAGGCCGAGCAAGGCCATCCCGCCGATGAAGCCGAGCTCCTCGCCGGCCACGCTGAAGACGAAGTCGGTCTGCTGCTCGGGGACGAACTGGCCGGTGGTCTGGGTGCCGTGGAACAGGCCCATGCCGCTCAGCCCGCCGGAGCCGATCGCGATCCGGGCCTGGGCGGTGTTGTAGCCGACGCCGCCGGGGTCGAGGGTCGGGTCGGCGAAGGCGGCGAAGCGGTCGATCTGGTACTTGCTCAGCACACCGAGCTTCCAGATCGCCGCCGCGCCGCCGGCACCGACCGTCAGGAGGCCGATCACCCAGCGGTTGGCGGCGCCGGAGGCGAGCAGGATGCCCATCACGATGACGGCCATCACCATCACCGAGCCGAGGTCCGGCATCAGCATGACGACGCCCATCGGGACGGCGGCCACCACCAGCGACTGGATCACGCTGCGGCTGGGCGGGAACTCCCGCTCGCCGGCGTCCACCCGGGCGGACAGCACCACGGCCATCCCCAGCACGATGCCGAGCTTGGCGAACTCGGCGGGCTGGATCGAGAACCCGCCGCCGAACTGGATCCAGGAGTGCGCGCCGTTGATGGTCGAGCCCAGCGGGCTGAGCACGGCCAGCAGCATCAGCAGGACGGCGATGTAGACGAAGGGCACGGCGGTCCGCAGCCGCCTCGTCCCTATCACCACCACCACGCCGCACAGCACCAGGCCGATCACCAGGTTGGTGAGGTGCCGGTAGAGGAAGTACTGCGGGTCGCCGTGGGTGAGCGAGTCCCGGCCGCGGGTCGCCGACCAGACCAGCAGCGAGCTGCCGAGCGACAGTGCCAGGGCGGCCAGGATCATGATCCAGTCCACCCGGCGCAGCGGGGCGTCCTTGGTCAGCGCCCGGGAGATGGAGCCGCGCTGCGGGCTGAGCCGGACCTGCCGGTACGAGCCGTAGGAGGTCATGCCCGGGTCCTTCCGCCGGTGCGGACGGGTTCGAGGGCGGCGAGGGCCACCGGGTACGGGGCGAGGCCGCCGCCGGCCGGCGGGGCCGGGTCGAGGAAGGTCGAGCCGGCCGGGTAGCCGGCGCCGTCCTGGAAGGAGGCGGGCTTGATGATCGCGGTGCCGTCCGGGTTGAACTTGGGCAGTTCGGCCTGCGGCTTGGGCAGCAGGGCCTTGCCGTTGTCCACGTTGCCCTTGTCGTCGACGCCGTACAGCGCCTGGTAGATCCGTCGCACCGAGTCGCCGGAGCCGCCGGAGCCGGTGCCGCCTTGGCTTATCGTCATCACGACCGCGTAGTCGCCGCTGTAGGTGGTCAGCCACGAGGTGGTCTGCTTGCCGGCGACCTCGGCGGTGCCGGTCTTGGCGTGCAGCTCGATCTTGCCCTGCGGCCAGCCCGCGCCGGTGAACTTCCAGGCCGCGGTGCCGCTGGTGATGACGCCCGCGGTGGCCTGGTTGATGTAGCTGAGCAGCTTGCCGTCGGCGGGCAGCTTGCCGTCCTCGTGCGGGGCGATGTCGCGGACCAGGGTGCCGTCCGGGCTGACGATCGCCTTGCCGATGGTCGGCCGGTAGAGGGTGCCGCCGTTGGCGAGGGCCGAGTAGATCCGGGCCATCTGGACCGGGGTGACCAGGGTGTCGCCCTGGCCGATGGCGAAGTTGACGCTGTCACCGGCGCGCATCTGGTTGCCGTCGACGCAGTTCTCGCGGGCGATCTCGTCGGCGTACTCATGGCCGCCCCTGGCCGCCTGGGCGCACCAGGCGTCCTTGTTGGCGTCGAAGAAGGACTGCTTCCACTGCCGGTCGGGGACCCGGCCGGTGACCTCGCCGGGCAGGTCGATCCCGGTCTTGGCACCGAGACCGAACTGGTGGGCGGTCTTGAAGAACCAGTCGGCCGGGTTCTTCGGCTTGATGCCGCCGTCCTTCATCCACTGGTCGTACGCGAGACCGTAGAAGACGGTGTCGCAGGAGACCTCCAGCGCCTTCTCCAGCGTGATGTCGCCGAAGCTCTCGCTCTCGAAGTTCTTGAACTCGCGGCCGCCGATGGTGAGGCTGGTCGGGCAGGGGTAGTGGCCGTCGAGCGAGTAGCCGGCCTGGACGGCCGCGGTGGTGGAGATGACCTTGAAGGTCGAGCCGGGGGCGGACTGACCCTGTATGGCCCGGTTGATCAGCGGGTAGTTGGAGTCCTTGCTGTTGAGGCTCGCGTAGTCCTTGGCGGAGATGCCGCCGACCCAGAGGTTCGGGTCGAAGGTGGGCGCGCTGGCCATCGCGATGATCCGGCCGGTGTGCACGTCCATCACCACGGCGGCGCCGGAGTCGGCCTCGTAGTTCTTCTTGGTCTCCTTGTCGTACACCTTGCGGGCGTCCGTCATGGCCTGCTGGAGCTGGTCCTCGACCACCTTCTGGACCCGGGCGTCGATGCTGGTGACCAGGTTGGCGCCGGGCTGGGCGGGGGTGCGGCCGGCGCTGCCGATCACCCGGCCGAGGTTGTCCACCTCCAGCTTGTCGACGCCGGTGGTGCCGCGCAGGTCGTCGTCGTAGACGGACTCCAGGCCGGCCCGGCCGATCTGGTCGGAGGGCAGCCGGCGGTCCCGGCCGGTCTTGTCGGCGGTCCTGGTGACCTCGTCGTCGGTGACCGGCGAGAGGTAGCCGAGCACCTGCGAGGCGTTGGCGCCCTCGACGCCGGTGTAGCGGCGGACCGCGGTCGGCTGGGCGGTGACGCCGGGGAAGTCCTCGCGGCGTTCCATTATCTGCATCGCCTGCTGGGTGGTGGCCTGCTGGGTGACCGGGATCGGCTGGTACGGCGAGCCGTTCCAGCAGGGCTGCGGCGTCTTGGCGTCGCAGAGCCGGACCTTGTCCTGGACGTCCTTGGCGGGCAGGCCGAGCACCTCGGCGAGCCGGGTCAGCACGCCCTTGCCGTGGTCCTTCTGCTGCAGCAGCGAGGTGCGGCTGACCGAGACGACCAGCTTGGTCTCGTTGCCGGCCAGCACCCGGCCGGAGGCGTCCAGGATCTCGCCGCGGACGGCGGGCTCCACCACCTCGCGGATGTGGTTGCCCTCGGCCTTGGCGGCGTACTGGTCGCCGGTGCGGATCTGCAGGTACCAGAGGCGGCCGCCGAGGGTGGCGAGCAGCGACAGGACCAGGATCTGCAGCACCACAAGACGGATCGTCACCCGCTGGGTGCGGCCGGTCTCCGGGATGTTGCTCACGGGGCAGTGACTCCTATCACCGTGCGGCTCAGGGGCGCTTGGCGAGGTTCAGCGGACGCTTCTTGCGGGTGTTGACGGGCATCGGCGAGGCCTCCCGGGTGGTCCGGTAGCGGGCCAGCGAGCCGAGCCCGGAGCCGCCGCCGTCACCGCTGCCGGCCGCGACGGCGGCCGGGCCCTGGTCGTAGCGGCGGGCCACCAGCATCACGGCGGGCACCACGAACGGGGCCAGCAGCACGTCGTACAGCAGGGCGCTGAGCACCAGCCCGGTGAGGCCGACGTGCCGGGCGGCGGTGTCGCCGACCAGGGCGCCGACGGTGGCGTACAGCAGGGTGGAGACGACCGCCGCGCCGGCCACCACCAGCAGCGCGCTGAGCGCCGAACGCTGCCGGCCGCCCTCCGGGCGCAGCAGGCCGGCGGCGTAGCCCACCAGGCAGAGCACCAGGGCGTAGCGGCCGATCGCGTGGTCGGACGGCGGGGCGAGGTCGGCGAGCAGGCCGCCGGCGAAGCCGACCAGGCAGCCGCCGGACGGGCCGTAGACCAGGGCGAGGCCGACCACGACGAGCATCAGCAGGTCGGGGGTGGCGCCGGGCAGCTGGAGCCGGCCGAGCACGCTGACCTGGATCACCAGGGCGACCAGCAGCAGGACGGCGGGCAGGACGATCCGGTTGGCGCGCATGGTCAGTTCCCCCCGGCGGGCTTGGTGGGCGAGGCGGCGGCGCCGGGCTGGGCCGGCGCGGCCGGGGCGGCCGCGGCGGTCGGGGCGGGCGCGGGCGGCAGGACGGCGTCCCGGGGGTCGGTGCGCGGCGGGACGACCACCACGCCGACCAGGTCGAGGCGGGTGAACTGGACGAACGGTTCGACCAGCACGGTCTTGGTGAGCTGGCCGGGAGTGGCCTCGACCTCGACCACCTTGCCGACCGGGACGCCGGGGACGAACGGGCGGCCGCTGTGCGAGCCGAAGGTGACCAGCCGGTCGCCGGCCTTGACCTGGGCCTTGCCGTTGAGCAGCTGGACCTTCATCGGGCCGGTGCCCTGGCCGGCCGCGAAGCCGATCTCCTCGCTGCTCTCGATCCGGGTGCCGGCGGTGAAGCCGGGGTCGGAGGCGAGCAGGACGGTGGCGGTGGTGGGGGCGACGGTGGTGATCCGGCCGACCAGGCCCTGGCTGTTGATGACCGTCATGTCCCGGGTCAGCCCGTCGTCGCTGCCGGCGTCGATGGTGATGGTCCAGGAGAAGCCCTGGGCCGCGCCGATCGCGATCACCTGGGCGGCCTTGACGGTGTAGCCGCCGGCCCCGGCGGTGCGGAGCATCTCGTCGAGCTGCTTGGTGCGGCCGGCGGCGGCGTCGGAGGAGGCGAGCCGCTGGCGCAGTTCGGTGTTCTCCCGGGTGATCAGGTCGAGCCGCTGCTGGTGGGTGCCGGCGTCGCGGACGGCCCTGATGTAGCCGGCCACCGGGTCGACCACGCCGGCCGCGCCGCGCTCGGCCGGGCCGAGCACGCCGGCCGCGGCCCGGCGGGCGCCGCCCAGCGGGGAGGACTCGCCGCCCTTGATGTCCACGGTGATCAGTGCGAAGGCGACAGCCACCAGCAGGATGAGCAGTAGTCGGCTCTCTCGTGTGTCCCTCACGGTGCTGGAACTGCCCTTCGGTACCGGGTCCCCCTCCGGAGGGGCGGGGGAGCCATTCAGTTGACGAACTGTCCGTACGTTTTAACGACCGGCCTGGCCCGAGGTCGCGGCCGGTCCGCCGTCAGCGCCGGGGCTGGGCGTCGAGCACCTGCTGCAGCGCCTCGAACTCCTCGACGCACTTGCCGGAGCCCAGGGCGACCGAGTCCAGCGGGTTCTCCGCGATGTGGATCGGCATGCCGGTCTCCCGGCGCAGCCGCTCGTCGAGGCCGCGCAGCAGGGCGCCGCCGCCGGTGAGCACGATGCCGCGGTCCATCACGTCGCCGGCCAGCTCGGGCGGGCACTGGTCGAGGGTGGTCTTGACGGCGTCGATGATCGAGTTGACCGGCTCGTCGATCGCCTCGCGGACCTCGGCGGCCGAGATCACCACGGTCTTCGGCAGGCCGCTGACCAGGTCGCGGCCGCGGATCTCGGCGTGCTCGTCCTTCTCCCCCTCCAGCGCGAAGGCGGAGCCGATGGACATCTTGATCTGCTCGGCGCTGCGCTCACCGAGCAGGAGGCTGTACTCCTTCTTGATGTGCTGGACGATCGCGTTGTCGAGCTCGTCGCCGGCCACCCGCAGGGACTGCGCGGTGACGATCCCGCCGAGCGAGATGACCGCGACCTCGGTGGTGCCGCCGCCGATGTCGACGACCATGTTGCCGGTCGGCTCGTGCACCGGCAGGCCGGCGCCGATCGCGGCCGCCATCGGCTCCTCGATGATGTGCACCTGGCGCGCGCCGGCCTGCGAGGACGCCTCGATCACGGCGCGGCGCTCGACCCCGGTGATGCCGGAGGGCACGCAGACCACGACCCGGGGGCGGGCCAGGTAGCGGCGGCGGTGGATCTTGAGGATGAAGTACCGCAGCATCCGCTCGGTGATCTCGAAGTCGGCGATCACGCCGTCCTTGAGCGGGCGGATGGCGACGATGTTGCCGGGGGTGCGCCCGATCATCTTCTTCGCCTCGGCACCGACGGCGAGGATGCCGCCGGTGTTGGTGTTCACCGCGACCACGGACGGCTCGTTGAGCACGATCCCCTTGCCCCTGACGTACACCAGCGTGTTGGCAGTGCCGAGGTCGATCGCCATGTCACGGCCGATGAACGACAGGTTGTTGGCCATGGGGTGTGGTGTGCCTTCCCGGGTTCGGAATGGAGGGCGGGGCGGGAGCGGGCCGACCGCGGCGCCCGCAGCAGGGCTGACATCAGCTGAGCAGCCGTACCGGGCCCGTGAGTTGTGCCCATCGTAGCGACGCCGGTCGACGCGGTCCGGCGGGCCACGGCACGGTGCCCATTCTCCGGGGGCGGGTCGGCTTCTCGCAGGATTGGGACGCCGTGTCGGGGTCCGCAGTTCCGTATTTGACGATGAAAAGGTGAGATTCGCCCGGTCGGATCAGCGACTGGAGTGCAGGTCGGAGCCGGTCCGGGCGGGGTCGGGGATACCGTACCGGCCGCCGCCCGCGCGTGTCGCGACGGACTGCGGCCGGGGTGTGGAAGCAGTGTGGAGATCAGGCGTGCGCGGGGAAGAAGATCTTGATCTCGCGCTCGGCCGACTCCGGCGAGTCGGAGGCGTGGATCAGGTTCTCGCGGGTGATCGTCGCGTAGTCGCCGCGGATGGTGCCGGCCCCGGCCTGCAGCGGGTCGGTGGCACCGGCCAGCGCGCGGATGCCGGGGACCACGTTCTCGCCCTCGACGATCAGCGCGATCGACGGGCCGGAGGTCATGAACTCCAGCAGCGGCTCGTAGAACGGGCGGCCGACGTGCTCGGCGTAGTGCTGCTCCAGCGTCGCCCGGTCGAAGGTCCGGAGCTCGACGGCGGCCAGCCGCCAGTTGGCCTTGCGCTCGATGCGGCTGATGATCTCGCCGGCCAGGCCACGCTGGACGGCGTCGGGCTTGAGCAGGACGAGAGTGCGCTGGGACACGGTGCAGCTCCTGGGGATGGGGTTCGGCGGAGTGTGTGCGGCCACCGCAGACACTACCCCGTGTGAGCAGCACGTACGTGCGGCCGGGGGTCCCCGGCCGCACGCGGGGCTCAGGCGGCGGCCGCGGCCCGGGCGGCCTTGATCTCGTCGATCCGGCGGCCGTAGTGCACCGAGCACCACCACAGCGCGGCGAAGATCAGGCCGAGCCCGTACATGGTGGGCAGCACCAGGCCGCTGGCGATCAGGCCGAGCTGCAGCGCCCAGCCGACCGCGACCGCGCCGGGCCGGGTGATCGCACCGCAGAGCAGGACGCACAGCAGGATGGCGATACCGCTGACGGTCCAGATCGCCGTGGTGGAGACGTCCGACAGCTGCATGGCCACCAGGCCCGCGAACATGATCAGCAGGGCCTCGCCGATCAGGGTCGAGGAGCAGAGGGTGCGCATGACTACTTCCTTCCGAGCAGCAGGCGGGCCTCGCCCACCGTGATCACCGAGCCGGTCACCAGGACCCCGGTGCCGGTCAGGTCGCCGTCCTCCTCGGCCAGCGTGATGGCGGCCTCGATCGCGTCGTCCAGCCGGGGCTCGACCTGGACCCGGTCCTCGCCGAAGACCTCCACCGCCAGCGCGGCCAGCTGGTCGACCGGGGTCGCCCGGTGGGTGGTGTTCTGGGTGACCACCACCTCCGCCAGGATCGGCTCGAAGGCCGCCAGCAGGCCGGAGACGTCCTTGTCACCGCTGGTGCCGATCACGCCGACCAGCTTGGAGAAGCCGAAGGACTCGTTGATCGCCGCCACCGAGGCCTCGGCGCCGTGCGGGTTGTGCGCGGCGTCCAGGATGACGGTGGGGCTGCGCCGGACCACCTCCAGGCGGCCCGGCGAGCTGACGCCGGAGAAGCCCTCGCGGACCTTGTCCACGTCGAGGTTGCCGCCGCGGGCGCCGCCGACGCCGAAGAAGCCCTCGACGGCGGCCAGTGCCAGCGCCGCGTTGTGCGCCTGGTGGGCGCCGTGCAGCGGGATGAAGACGTCCTCGTACTCGTGGCCGCCGAGCCCGCGCAGGGTGACCAGCTGGCCGCCGACCGCGATCTCGCGGCGGACCACGCCGAACTCCATGCCCTCGCGGGCGACCGTGGCGTCCACCTCGACCGCGCGCCGCAGGATCGCCTGCGCGGCGTCCAGCGGCTGCTGGGCCACCACGGCCAGGCCGCCCGCCTTGATGATGCCGGCCTTCTCGGTGGCGATCTCGCCGGTGGTGTTGCCGAGCCGGTCGGTGTGGTCCAGGCCGACCGGGGTGATCACCGAGACGGCGGCGTCGATCACGTTGGTGGCGTCCCAGCTGCCGCCCATGCCGACCTCCACGATCGCCACGTCCACCGGGGCGTCGGCGAAGGCCGCGTAGGCCATGGCGGTGAGCACCTCGAAGAAGGAGAGGGCGATCGGCTGCTGCTCGTCGACCATCCGGACGTAGGGCTCGATGTCCCGGTAGGTCTCGACGAACTTCTCGACGCTGATCGGGGTGGAGTCCAGGCTGATCCGCTCGGTCACCGACTCCACGTGCGGGCTGGTGTACCGGCCGGTGCGCAGCTCGAAGGTGTTGAGCAGCCGCTCCACCATGCGGGCGGTGGAGGTCTTGCCGTTGGTGCCGGTGATGTGGATCGACGGGTAGGCCCGCTGGGGCTGGCCCAGGATGTCCATCACGGCGTTGATCCGGTCGAGCGAGGGCTCCAGCTTGTTCTCCGGCCAGCGCCGGGACAGCTCCGCCTCGATGGCGCGCAGGTCGTTGTCGTCCGCGGAGTCCGCGCCGGCGGGTCGGATGGTGTACGGGTTCTGCCCGGCTGCCTTGTCGCTCACGCGCCCAGTGTAGGGAGGCGGACGGCCCGCGCGGACCACGGGGATCCGGTGTCCCCGGCACCACTGGGGACGTGATGGTGGACACGTTCACCGACCCGGCCGATTTGTCCCACTTGTCATGGATGGCCGACTTGGTCCCGCCACGGGCCCGGGCCGGCCCTCCCGATCGCCCGCCGCCGGCCTTTCCGCGCCTTCCGGCGGGGCAAGTCGTCCTGCGGGAGAGCGACTTGGACGGCGGGAGCGGGGCCTGGGACCGGCGTGCGCCGGACCCGGACCCCGTGCCGGGCGGAGCTCAGCGGTGCGAGCGGAACTGGACGACCTGCTGGTAGGTCGGCCGGTTCTGCCAGGTGGTCCTGGCATCCGTCACGCCGCCCAGCGGGCGCTGGATGACGGTGTCGGCGCACCACTGGTCGCCCGCCGAGCAGTCCGCGTCCCCGGGGTAGACCTGCGCCGGGGTCTGCGCGGCCGCCTTCTTCAGGCTGTCCAGCAGGACGCCCCGGCAGGCCTCCAGGTCGCCGCCGCCGCAGTACGGCCGGGCCAGCGGGCCGGCCACCTGGTCGCCCAGGACGCCGCGCAGGTCCTTGTCCAGATAGCTCCACCAGCCGTACTGGAAGGCCGAGCCCTTGTGCGGGATGGACTCGTTGGCGCTGGAGGTGCCGCTGGTCGGACCGGTCTGGCCGCCCGAGGGCGACTCGTTGATCTGCAGGGCGCCGGTCAGTGCGGCGAACAGCGGGTCACCGAGGCCGGGCCGGAACACCCCGTCGGCCAGCAGCGGCCACCAGGCGTCCATGGTGCGGATCGCGTCGGCGTTGGCGTAGGCGTGGCTGCCGTTGGAGGTCTCCCGGCGCTGCCCGCCGGCCGTCAGCCAGGCCTCCAGCTTCTGCACGGCCGCCGCGGTGGCCGGGTCGGTGACGGGGGCGCTGCGGATCACCCGCAGCAGGTCGGGGAGCACGTCCTCGGCCCGCAGGTCGGCGGTGGCCGCGGACTCCATGGCCTGCACCAGCGACACCCGGGTGACCTTGGTCCCGCTGTTCACCAGTGCCTTCACCCGGTCGTCCAGCAGGTTCCCGCGGTGCACCGAGCCGTTGCCGAAGCCGGCCGCGGCGAAGGACTTCGCCTGCTTGTTGTTCCAGGAGATGTAGTAGTCCTGGTCGGCCGACTGCGGGTGCTCGGCCGGCGGGGTGTACCGGGCGGTGTTGGCCACCGGGTCGAAGTCCCGCCACTCGTAGGCGGCTTCGGCCTTCACCGGCAGGCCCGGGTCGACCCCGGGGGCACGGACCGGATTGCTGCCGGAGTTGTAGTACGCCGTGTGGGCGGCGTCCGCGTAGAACCAGTTGAAGGTGTAGTTGATGTTCTGCGCGGCCTGCTGGAAGCTCGCGGCGTCGTGCACCGCGCCGGGGTCGTTGAGCATCTGGAAGCCGATGATGGAGTCGGCCTCGTGCCGGTAGGTGGAGCGCAGCGCGGTGAAGGCGACCGGTTTGCCGCCGACCGTGCCGCGCGCCGTCACCAGGCCGTAGGCGGTCCGGTACATCACCAGGGTGTAGGAGCCCGCCGCGGTGGAGTCGGCGGTGGTCGGGCTCCAGGAGTTCTTCCGCTCCAGGCGCTCCAGCGGGACGCAGCTGCCGTGCCACAGGTAGGAGGCGGAGGCGGTGGTGGGGGGCGAGCCGTCGGCGTTGCAGAGCGGTACCGCGTAGCTGTCGGTGATGTCCTGGCCGGCCGAGGTGGCGCTCCAGGCGTAGTCCTGGCCGCGGCCGAGCTGGACGTAGAAGCCGAGCCCGGCGAAGGCGGCGCCGCGGGCGCTGATGCCCGGGCCCTGCAGTTCCTCCAGCATCAGCAGCTGCGGTGCGAAGTACCCGGTCTGCGGGCCGAACACGGCCACCGGGTGGCCGTCGTCGGTGTGGCTGCCGGAGACCACCAGGGCGTTGGACATGCCGTGCTTGGCGGTGAGCAGGTTGCCGGGCAGCACACCCTGGGCGGCGGTGGTGGCCAGGCCCGCGGAGCCGGTGGCGTCGTAGATCATGCGCTCGGGCACCACCGAGCCCGGGTCGGGCAGCGCGACGCCCTGCGGGTCGTCCGGCGGCAGCGCGTACGGGAACTGCTGCCCGTCGTGCAGGGTGAGCGCGGCCTCGGGGTCGTCCGCCTCGCGCAGCGACTTCCAGACCGCGTCGCCGGCGTCCTTGCCGTACCTGGCCTCGGCGGTCAGTTTGACCTGGGCGGAGGCGAGTTCACCGCCGCCGCCGGCCCCGAACAGCGCGCCCACCACCGAGGCCAGCGCGACCAGGTCGGTCAGCTTGAACGGTTCGATGGAGCCCGCGTTGGTGATCGGGTTGATGTGCCCGGTCAGGTCGTACTCGCCCGGGAAGTAGCGGCCGTTGTAGGACTCGGTGATGTACTGGTTGATGCCGTCCAGGTAGGCCCTGGCGTCGTCCAGCGCCTGCCGGGCCCGGTCGCCCTGGCCGGCGATGGCGTCGATCTGGCTCTGCAGTTCGGCCTCGGTGTACGGGGCGGCCTGCCAGAAGCTCTGCTCCAGCTCGCGGTTGGCGGCCGCGCCGCCGGCGAACCCGGACAGCTGTCCGCGGCCGACGTGGCGGAACAGGTCCATCAGCCAGAGCCGGTCCTGCCCGGCGGCGTAGCCCGCGCCGAACTCGGTGCCGTAGCGGGTGGTACCGGTGATGTGCGGGACACCGGTGGCCTTGTCACGGACGATGGTGACGTCCGCGCGGGGGCGGGCGGTGCTGGCCACCTGGTCGGCGGGGACGCCGAAGGAGGCGTCGTTGAAGAAGCTGCGCAGGGTGGTCTCGGTCAGCCCCGGGTAGGCGGCGGCGAGGTTGGCGTACGGGCCGAGCTGGTCGTCGGTGTGCGCGGGGCGGGTGCCGAAGACCTTGTTGGCGAGGATGTCGGCGAGGGTGGCGTTGCCGTTCTCGCCGGGCGGCAGGATGTCGAGGCAGCGGCCGCCGCAGTAGTCGTTGGCGGCGGCCGGAGCGGCGGGGGTGGGGGCGGCCGCCAGGGTGGCGGCGGCGAGGAGGGCCGCCGCGAGACCGGCGGCGGGGAGCCTGAGCGCGTGGGGGCGTCGTTGCATACCAGCTCCTCCGTCGAAGCTGTCCGAAGCTGAGGCGCGATTGACAGTTCTCGACGGTAGGGCGGTTACCGACCGGTTGCCTAGTGGCGTGCATGCCACTTCTGACGCTCACTGACAAATTGTCAGCAAAGCTGCAGGCCGGCGGAACTACCGCTGCCGGGCCTCCGGCACCTGGGGCGGCACCCGGCCGCTGTGCCGGCGGCGCAGCTCCGCCGCGATCTCCTCCGCCTCGCCGTCCGGCAGCAGCGGCAGCATCATGGCGACCGCCTGCAGCACCCCGCCGAGCAGGTACGTGGTGTCCGGGGTGCTGGCGACCAGCGCGCGGACCGTCCCCACGTCGCCCGCGGCCACCGACTCCAGCAGCAGGGCGGCGTCCACCGAGTCCTCGTCGATCACCACGGCCGAGGTGTCGGCGGGCGCCCGGCGGACCAGACCGCGCAGCACCCGGTCGCCGACCTCCGGGGCGTACGCCTTGCGGACCGCCTCGGCGGCGATCCACACCAGCAGGGTGGCCACCTCGCGTTCGGCCTGCTCGGCGAGCAGCCGGTCGAGTTCCCGGTCGAAGGCCAGCTGGTTGCCGTGCCGGAAGGCGAGCAGCAGCACCGCCGCACGGGCCTTGGCCGCCGCCACCTCCGCCGCAGGCAGTTCGTCGGCCAACTCCGTGGTCACCGTCATGCTCGCGCCCTCCCGCCAGTCGCACCGCCCGAATGGGAACGTGGGCAACACCGTACACATCCGAACTCGGAACTTCCGTGAACCCGCGCATGCCCGGCGGCGGGGACAATCCCCGTGCCATTGCCGGTGAAGCCGCCGGAGAGTTTCCGCGTCCTTGCCACCCGACCCGCCAAATGCCTTGAATGGAGCTGGACATCGGTCTTGGTGCAAGAACCCTTCCACCCCCGCACCACCGTGAATCCTCCGAATTTCCACCACCGCCCCGGCGGCCGGAAGCACCCACCGACACGCCGGTGGCTTCGGCGGCCCGCTCTTCCCGCAGTTCCATATCCTCCCCCGCGGCGCCCGGAATACCGCCGAACGAGGGATCAAATCCCCACCAGGAGCGGGCCGGTGTCCGTCCCGCAGCACCATTCCCGAAAGCACCCGGCGCAGTTATCGACGCTTTGCCCGGGACACGAAACGGCCGGGGGCCCGCCACCCCGGTACGGGATGACGGGCCCTCGGCCGCGTACGGGCGCTCGGAGCGCGCCGGGCGCTCAGCCCCGCGGCAGCGCGTCCAACTGTGCGGTGATCCGGGCGATGTCGGCCTCGGCCGCCTCCTGACGGGCGCGGATCTTGGCCACCACCTCGTCCGGCGCCTTGGCCAGGAAGCCCTCGTTGCCGAGCTTGGCGGTGGTCTGCGCCTTCTCCTTCTCGGCCGCCGCGAGGTCCTTGGCGAGCCGCTTGCGCTCGGCCGGGACGTCGATGGTGCCGGAGAGGTCCAGCGCGACCGTGGCGCCCGCGACCGGCAGCGAGGCGGTGGCCGCGAAGCCGGCCTCCGGCACGGTCAGCCGCAGCAGCGAACGGATCGCCGCCTCGTGCGGGACGAGTGCGGTACCGGCCAGCTCCAGCTGGGCCGGGACCCGCTGACCGGGCTTCAGGCCCTGGTCCGAACGGAACCGGCGGACCTCGGTCACCACCTGCTGCAGCGTGGCGATCTCGGCCTCGGCGGCCGCGTCCCGGAAACCGCTGTCCTTCGGCCACTCGGCGACCACCAGCGACTCGGCGCCGGTCAGCGTGGTCCACAGGGTGTCGGTGACGAACGGGACCACCGGGTGCAGCAGCCGCAGCGTCACGTCCAGCACCTCGCCGAGCACCCGGCGCGAGGCGTCCGCCTGCGGGCCGCCCGCCGCCAGGGTGGTCTTGGAGAGCTCGACGTACCAGTCGAAGACCTCGTCCCAGGCGAAGTGGAACAGCGCGTCCGACAGCTTGGCGAACTGGTAGTCGTCGTACAGGCCGTCGGCCTCGGCGACGGTGGCGTTCAGCCGCGACAGGATCCAGCGGTCGGCCGCGGTCAGCTCCTCGGGGGCCGGCAGCGGGCCCTCGACGGTGGCGCCGTTCATCAGCGCGAAGCGGGTGGCGTTCCAGATCTTGTTGCAGAAGTTGCGCGAGCCCTGCACCCAGTCCTCGCCGATCGGCACGTCCGCACCGGGGTTGGCGCCGCGGGCCAGGGTGAAGCGGACCGCGTCGGCGCCGTAGGCGTCCATCCAGTCCAGCGGGTCCACCGCGTTGCCGAAGGACTTGGACATCTTCTTGCCGAACTGGTCGCGGACCAGACCGGTCAGCGCGATGGTGTGGAACGGGGCCTGCCCGTCCATCGCGTACAGGCCGAACATCATCATCCGGGCGACCCAGAAGAAGATGATGTCGTGGCCGGTGAGCAGGACGTCGGTGGCGTAGAACTTCTCCAGGTCCGGGGTCTGCTCCGGCCAGCCCAGGGTGGAGAACGGCCACAGCCCGCTGGAGAACCAGGTGTCCAGCACGTCGGTGTCCTGGGTCCAGCCCTCGCCGGTGGGCGCCTGCTCGTCCGGTCCGACGCAGACGACCTCGCCGTTCGGGCCGTACCAGACCGGGATCCGGTGGCCCCACCAGAGCTGGCGCGAGATGCACCAGTCGTGCATGTTGTCGACCCAGCTGAAGTAGCGGCCCTCCAGCTCCTTGGGGTGGATCTGCACCCGGCCGTCGCGGACGGCGGCGCCGGCCTCGGCGGCCAGCGGCGCGACCTTGACCCACCACTGCAGCGACAGCCGCGGCTCGACCACGGTCTGGCAGCGCGAGCAGTGGCCGACGGCGTGCATGTAGGGGCGCTTCTCGCCGACGATGCGCCCCTCGGCGCGCAGCGCGCCGACCACGGCGGAGCGGGCCTCGAAGCGGTCCAGGCCGAGGAACGGGCCGTGCACGGTGATCACACCGCGCTCGTCCATCACGGTCAGGTTCTCCAGGCCGTGGCGCTGGCCGATGGCGAAGTCGTTCGGGTCGTGGGCCGGCGTCACCTTGACGGCGCCGGTGCCGAACTCCGGGTCCACATGCTCGTCGGCGACGACCGGGATCCGGCGGTCCGTCAGCGGCAGCGCGATGGTGGTGCCGACCAGGTGCCGGTACCGCTCGTCGTCCGGGTGGACCGCGACCGCGGTGTCACCGAGCATGGTCTCGGCCCGGGTGGTGGCGACCACGATCGACTCGTCCCCGTCGCCGTAGCGGATCGAGACCAGCTCGCCGGGGACCTCCTCGTGCTCCACCTCGATGTCGGAGAGCGCGGTCAGACAGCGCGGGCACCAGTTGATGATGCGCTCGGCGCGGTAGATCAGACCGTCGTCGAAGAGCTTCTTGAAGATGGTCTGGACGGCCTGCGAGAGGCCCTCGTCCATGGTGAAGCGCTCGCGCGACCAGTCCACGCCGTCGCCGAGCCGGCGCATCTGGCCGAGGATCTTGCCGCCGTACTCCTCCTTCCACTGCCACACCTTCTCGACGAAGGCCTCCCGGCCCAGGTCGTGGCGGGACAGCCCGGAGGAGGCGAGCTGCTGCTCCACCTTGTTCTGGGTGGCGATGCCGGCGTGGTCCATGCCGGGCAGCCACAGCGCCTCGTAGCCCTGCATCCGCTTGCGGCGGGTCAGCGCGTCCATCAGCGTGTGCTGGAAGGCGTGGCCCAGGTGCAGCGAACCGGTCACGTTCGGCGGCGGGATGACGATGGTGTAGGCGGGCTTGTCGCTCTTGGCGTCGGCGGTGAAGTAACCGCGCTCCACCCAGCGCTCGTACAGCTCGCCCTCTACCTCCGCCGGGGCGTAGGTCGTCGGGAGGGTGGCTGCGTCGTCCCCGGGGACTGCGGTGAACCCCTCGGGGCTCTCGGGGCGCTGGTTCGTCGTGTCGGTCACGACGCACAGTTTACGTAAGAGCGGGCCCCCGGTACGAACCGCATCGGCGCGGCCCGGTCGGCCGCGGGCCCGGACCCGTGCGATAGCGTGCCCGGATACTCGCACGCAGATTCCGTGCGCGTGCCCATCGGGAGCACGCCCAGCGCACGCCGCAACGAGGCCGCTCCCGGGAGCGGCGGGGGAGATCGACGCCGATGTACGGCCAGGGTCAGCAGTATCCGCCAGGTCAGCCGCAGCAGCCTCCGCCGCCGTACGGCCAGCCGCCGCAGTACGGCGTCCCGCAGCCCGGCGTCCCGCAGCCCGGCGTCCCGCAGCCCGGCTACGGCCAGCCCCAGTACGGCGCCCCCGCGCAGCAGCCGCCCGGCTACGGCTACCCGCAGGCCCCCCAGCCGCAGTACGGCGCCCCGCAGGGCGGCTACCCGCAGGCGCCGCAGCAGCAGTACGGCGGCGGCTACCCGCCGCCCGCGCCGAACAAGAGCAACACCGGCCTGGTGGTCGGCCTGGTGATCGGCGCGCTGGTACTGGTCGGCGGCGGCCTGGTGGTCGCCACCCAGCTCGGCAGGGACGGCTCCGGCAGCGGCGGCGGCGCCTCGGCCGTGGCCGGCAAGTACAAGCTGAGTGCCCCGCCCACGCTGCCCGGCGGCTACACCAAGAAGTCCGCCCAGGACGCCCCGACCGGCAGCAACCCGGCGACCAAGATCGAGGGCGCGATGTCGGCGGTCTACCAGAAGGGCCTCGGCGACCTGGTCAGCGTCGCGGGCAGCTGGGGCACCATCGACGACCCGGGCGCGACCCTGACCGCCAACGCCGCCGCCATGAAGATGACCTGGAAGACGCCGCTGGCCGAGGTCCCCGCCAACGACGCCAAGGACCCGGGCGGCAAGATGCAGTGCGGCGTCGCCACCAGCTCCGCCGCCGCCAGCGCCATCGAGACCCCGATCTGCATCTGGGCCGACCACTCCGCGATGGGCACGGTGGTCTTCAGCGGCGTCTCGATGACCGGCAGCGGTACCAGCATGTCGGCGGCCCAGGCGGCCGAGAAGTCCCGGCCGATCCGCGACGCGGTGCTGGTCGCGAAGTAGGCCCGGGGCGCAGGTACGACAGCGGCCCCGCACCGTCCGGTGCGGGGCCGCTCCACGTGGCGGGGGCGGTCAGGCGCTCTTCTCGCGCCGCTCGCGCTTGATCATGTCGCGCGGGACCAGGGTCGGGATGGCGTGCTTGGAGACCACGTCCCCGGTGACGACCACCCGGGCGACGTCCTGACGCGAGGGCACCTCGTACATCACCGACATCAGCACCTCCTCCATGATGGCCCGCAGCCCGCGTGCGCCGGTGCCCCGCAGGATCGCCTGGTCGGCGATGGCCTCCAGTGCGTCCCGGGTGAACTCCAGCTCCACACCGTCGAGTTCGAAGAGCTTGCGGTACTGCTTGACCAGCGCGTTCTTCGGCTCGGTGAGGATCTGCAGCAGCGCCTCGCGGTCCAGGTTGTGCACGCTGGTGATCACGGGGAGGCGGCCGATGAACTCGGGGATCATGCCGAACTTGACCAGGTCCTCCGGCATCACCTGACGGAAGTGGTCGCTGGCGTCCTGCTCGCGCTTGGAGCGGATGTTGGCACCGAAGCCGATGCCCTTGGCGCCCGCCCGGCCCTCGATGATCCGCTCCAGGCCCGCGAACGCACCGCCCACGATGAACAGCACGTTGGTGGTGTCGATCTGGATGAACTCCTGGTGCGGGTGCTTGCGGCCCCCCTGCGGCGGCACCGAGGCGGTGGTGCCCTCCAGGATCTTCAGCAGCGCCTGCTGGACGCCCTCGCCCGAGACGTCGCGGGTGATCGACGGGTTCTCGCTCTTGCGGGCGACCTTGTCGATCTCGTCGATGTAGATGATCCCGGTCTCGGCCTTCTTGACGTCGTAGTCGGCCGCCTGGATCAGCTTGAGCAGGATGTTCTCGACGTCCTCGCCGACGTAGCCGGCCTCGGTCAGCGCCGTGGCGTCCGCGATGGCGAACGGCACGTTCAGCATCCGGGCCAGGGTCTGCGCCAGCAGCGTCTTGCCCGAACCGGTCGGGCCGAGCAGCAGGATGTTCGACTTGGCCAGCTCGATCGCGTCCTCGCGGCCGTTGCCGCCGGAACGGCCGTTCTCACCGGCCTGGACGCGCTTGTAGTGGTTGTAGACCGCGACCGACAGTGCCTTCTTCGCCGCTTCCTGACCGACCACGTACTGGTCCAGGAACTCGTAGATCTCGCGGGGCTTCGGCAGCTCCTCGAAGCGCACCTCGGAGCTCTCGGCGAGCTCCTCCTCGATGATCTCGTTGCACAGGTCGATGCACTCGTCGCAGATGTACACACCTGGCCCGGCGATCAGCTTCTTCACCTGCTTCTGCGATTTGCCGCAGAACGAGCACTTGAGCAGGTCGCCGCCGTCTCCGATGCGTGCCACGAGGTGCTTCCCCTTCGCCAGGGGCCCCGCGGGGGTTCCGGGGCCTGGTGCTGTGGACCGGCTGCGCCGAACGGCGGCCGGTCTCGCTATCCGACGGTACTCTGCCGAGCCGGGAATTCCGGTGTCTTCGGCAGCTCTGCCCTACGCCCTGGGCGAATTGATACCGAACAGATGCCGTCCTGCGGGCATGGACCCGCACTCCAATTGTGCCGGGCCGACGGCCGTACCGGAACGGCTCGGGGCGGGGCGCAAGGTCACACCTCCGCAGAGGATGCGCCCGCGTCCCGCCCCGGGAGCCGCCGGACCGCGTCCGGATCTGCCGGTCGAGCCGGTGGGCCCGGCCGGATCAGTCGGTCAGCGAGGTCTTGCGGGTCGAGATGATCTGGTCGATCAGCCCGTACTCCAGCGCCTCCTCGGCGGTCAGGATCTTGTCCCGCTCGATGTCGTCGCGAACCTGCTCGACCGCCTTGTTGGAGTGCTTGGCCAGCATCTCCTCCAGCTGCTCGCGCATCCGGAAGATCTCCTTGGCCTGGATCTCCAGGTCCGAGACCTGGCCGCGGCCGGTCTCGGTGTACGGCTGGTGGATCAGGATCCGGGCGTTCGGCAGCGCCATCCGCTTGCCGGGGGTGCCGGCCGCCAGCAGCACGGCCGCGGCCGAGGCCGCCTGGCCCATGCAGACGGTGGTGATGTCCGGCTTCACGTACTGCATGGTGTCGTAGATGGCCGTCAGGGCCGTGAACGAGCCGCCGGGCGAGTTGATGTACATCTGGATCTCGCGGTCCGGGTCCATCGACTCCAGGCACAGCAGCTGCGCCATGATGTCGTTGGCCGAGACGTCGTCCACCTGGGAGCCGAGGAAGATGATGCGCTCCTCGAACAGCTTGGCGTACGGGTCGTACTCGCGGATGCCCTGCGAGGTGCGCTCGACGAAGCGCGGGACGATGTAACGGCCCTCGGCGCGGGCGCCGTAGTACTCACCGCGCGGCATGTTGGGGGTGGTGTTCATGGGTTGGTCCGTCCTCCGACGAAGCGTGCGGTCTGGGGGTCTCTTACGGGCGGCGCTCAGGCGCCCGTGCCGCCGCCGCCGGGAACGTCCGCGGCGCTGTGCATGATCTGGTCGATGAGGCCGTACTCCTTGGCCTCCTCCGGGGTGAACCAGCGGTCCCGGTCGGAGTCCGCGGTCACCCGGTCGAAGGTCTGGCCGCTGTGGTGCGCGATCAGCTCCGACATCCGCTTCTTGGTGCGCAGCAGCTGCTCGGCCTGGATCCGGATGTCGGTGGCGGAGCCGCCGAGGCCGGCCGAGGGCTGGTGCATCAGGATGTTGGCGTTGGGCAGCGAGAACCGCTTGCCCGGGGTGCCGGCCGTCAGCAGGAACTGGCCCATCGAGGCCGCCATGCCCATCGCGATCGTGACCACGTCGTTCTTGATGTACTGCATGGTGTCGTAGATCGCCATGCCGGCCGTGATCGAGCCGCCCGGGGAGTTGATGTAGAGGTAGATGTCCTTGTCGGGGTCGGCCGCCAGCAGCAGGAGCTGGGCCGTGATCTTGTTGGCGATGTCGTCGTCGACCTGCTGGCCGAGGAAGATGATCCGCTCGTTGAGCAGCCGGTTGTAGACCTGGTCGCCCAGGCCGCCGAGCACGTCACCAGCGGCGGCGTGCGGCGCCATCAGGCCAGGCATCTGCATCTGCGGGAACGTCACTTAGCCACCTGCTCAGTCGATCTGCTTGTGTGTCGCTGTCTATGGACCCTAACGCCCGGGCGGGGCCGCAGAATCCCCCACGCAGAACTGTTCGCTGTGAGCGCAGGGTCCGGTGGTGCGAACGCACAGCGAACGCCAGTGGGCCCGGACACCTCACGGCGTCCGGGCCCACTGGGCCTGTCACTGCTCAGGCCGCGGACTGCTGTCGCGGCCGGCCGGGGCTCAGGCCTCGGTCGACTCGGCGGCCTCGTCGGCGGCGGCCTCGGTACCGGCCTCGGCCGACTCCTCGGTCTCCTCGTCGTCCTCGAAGGTGACGACCTCGCCGTTGGTGTCCTTGACCTCGGCGCCCTCGACCACCAGGGCCAGCGCCTTGCCGCGGGCGACCTCGCCGACCAGCAGCGGAACCTGGCCGCCCTGGACGACCTGCTGCGCGAACTGGTCCGGGGTGAGGCCGGAGCCGGCGGCGCGGCGGATCAGGTGCTCGGTGAGCTCCTCCTGGTTGACGCCGAGCTCCTCCTTGCCCACGATCTCGTCCAGCACGAACTGGGTCTTGATGCCCTTCTTGGCCTGCTCCTCGGTCTCCGCCAGGAAGGCCTCCAGGGTCTTGTCCTGGGTGGCCAGGTAGGCCTCCAGGGTCAGGCCCATCGGCTCCAGCTGGTGGTGCTCGAGGTTGTGGCGGCGGGTCTCGATCTCGTCCTTGAGGAGCTTCTCCGGGTACTCCATCTCGACGAGGCCGAGCAGCTCGTCCAGGACCTTCTCCTGCGCCTGGGTGGCCTGGTCGAACTCCTTCATGCGCTCCAGGCGCTTGCGGGAGTCGGCACGCAGCTCCTCCAGGGTGTCGAACTCGCTCGCCAGCTGGGCGAACTCGTCGTCCAGCTCGGGGAGCTCCTTCTCCTGGACGGCGGTCACGGTGACGGTGACCTCCGAGTCCTTGCCGGCCTGGGTGCCACCCTTGAGGGTGGTGGTGAAGGTCTTGGACTCACCGGCGGACAGGCCGACGACGGCCTCGTCGATGCCGTCCAGCAGGCGGCCGGAGCCGATCTCGTAGCTCACGCCGGTCGCGGTGCCGTCCTCCGGCACCTCGCCGTCGACCTTGGCCTCGAGGTCCACGACCACGACGTCCTCGGCCGCGGCGGCGCGCTCGACGTCCTTGACCGAGGAGAAGCGCTCGCGCAGCTGCTCCAGCGACTTGTCGATGTCCTCGTCGGTGACGACGACCGGGTCGACGACCACGCTGATCGAGGAGTAGTCCGGCAGGGCGATCTCCGGGCGGACGTCGACCTCGGCGGTGAACTTGAGGTCACCACCGTCGACGAGCTTCTCGACACCCTCGATGTCCGTGATGTCGGGCTGGCCGAGAACCTCGATCTTGCCCTCGTCGACGGCCTGCGTGTAGAAGCGCGGCAGCGCGTCGTTCACGGCCTCCTCGAGCACCGCGGCACGGCCGAAGCGCTGGTCGATCACCTTGTTCGGGATCTTGCCCTTACGGAAGCCCGGCACGGTGACCTGCTGGTTGATCTTCTTGTACGCCGCGTCGAGGCTGGGCTTGAGCTCCTCGAAGGGCACCTCGACGGTGAGTCGAACCCGAGTGGGGTTCAGAGTCTCGACGGCGCTCTTCACGGTTGGGTCTCCTAGGGGGCTTGCGGTCGGGTTGTCTCCGCCCGGCCCGGTACGGCCGAGGTGGCCGAGCGAGCGGGCGAGACGGGCGATGGGCGGTTGGAGCTGCATCTCCCGTGGTGGGCCGGACGGTGAGCGTGACTCCTCGCCCTCGGGCGGTTGACCTGCGAGCATGCCACAGGGACTACCGCCAGCAGCCCATCCTACCGGTACGGCGAAAGACGGACGAAAGACGGACTCCCGGGTGCACCCGCCGGGGCGCCGCGGCGCCCACCGCAGGGGCACCGCCCACGACGACAACAGGGCCCCGTCCGGTGGACGAGACCCTGCCGCACACTGTCGGGGTGACCGGATTCGAACCGACGGCCTTCCGCTCCCAAAGCGGACGCGCTACCAAACTGCGCCACACCCCGTGGTGCCGAGAGGAAGCGTACACGGCGGTCTCCCCCCGTCCGGCGCATTATCAACCCCCGCCGGAGCGGAAGCGACGTGCACTCCACCGCCCCGACCAGGTAGGCTGGGCCCGACCTCGCGGCCGCACCGTCGGCCGGGCGGTCGCGTACGATCCGACGTGCCGTCAACTGCACGCACGCGGGTGTAGCTCAATGGTAGAGCCCCAGTCTTCCAAACTGGTCACGCGAGTTCGATTCTCGTCACCCGCTCCAACACTTCGGCCCCAGGTCAGCGAGTAGATCGCCGACCTGGGGCCGAAGTCGTATGAGGGCCCGTCAGCTCTCCGCGCCCGGTCCGGGCCGCCCGGTCGGCGGGCCGTCATCACCCAGGTGCGTCCGCCGCCAGATCTCGCTCCAGCCCCGAGGGGCGACCGGCACGAGCCGGTGCTCCCGCTCGCACGGGCACGGCGACGGCGCCCACCCGCACCGGCCGCACAGCTCGACCCGGCCGTGTCCGGTCGACTGCAGTTCCGGCGGCCCCTCGTCCCCGCAGGCCGGGCAGCCGGGCAGCTCGGCCCCGTCCAGCAGCGCGTTCCGCCGCCGGACGTAGTCGGGCAGCCGCAGTGACGGGTGGCGGTTCGGATCGTCGTACCAGGCACGGGGCGGGCCGTCCTCCCTCACCCAGCCCCGCAGCCACCACGGCCGGGGCTCCGGTACGGCTCGCCGCCCGGCCCACTTCTGCGCCCGGCGCCGCGCCTCGAACTCATCGGCCCGGGTGCGCCACAGCTCCCGCGCCTCGTGCAGTTCCTCCACCGCCCGCACCAGCGCGGCCGGATCGTCCTCCAGTCGCCGGGGGATCCGGGCGCTGAGCGTGAGGTGGTGGTAGGTCGCCCGCAGGCCGTAGGGGGCGAACCGGGTGAGGCAGGTGCGCAGCGCGCTGTGCCGCCGGTAGATGGGGAGCCGGGCGTCGTGCACGCGCGCCCGGTGGGTCAGGAAGCTGGTCATGCGGTGCGCCCCGGGTCCACCGGACCGGGAGCCGCCGGGGCCGACTCCCATCCCGGCGCGGGGTCGTCGGGCGGGCGGGTGCCCGGTACGGCCGGCAGTGGCGTCATCCGGCGATCATGCCGGGCCGGGCGGCCGGACCACGAGGGGTTTTCGGGGGCGGCGCCGCGCCCGCGGGCGGGCGAACCGTGGAGCGCGGAGGCCGGAGCGGGGGCGGCCCGGACATGCCGCGGGCCCGGCCCCGGACGTGGTGTCCGCTCAGCAGCGCGTCGAACGCCACGTCCTCGGTGACGGTGCCGGCCGCGACGTG